>CALFPI010000724.1 GCA_937919035.1 uncultured Gemmatimonadaceae bacterium | reverse complement strand
CGTAGGTATCCTTGATCTCGATATCGCGGCAGACCTTCGCGTAGCGCACCCGACCGTTGTCCTGCTTGTGCAGTTGATTGAAGCTGATACTCGATCCGGAGTCTACGGCGTTGTACAGTCGGATGGGGATGGTCACCATCGAAAACCGGATATGTCCCTTCCAGAGTGAGCGCATTCGTCAGTCCTCTGTCTGTAATTCGTCTGTTTCGTCTCTTGTAGTATCGGCCAGGTCGGGCCGCATCCGCAGAAAGACTGGCTCGCGCAGCATTTCGGCCTTCGTGCGCGAGGCGTACTGCACTTCGCACCACAACTGCGGCTGCACCCAGATCATCTCGGCGTCGTCGGGCGGCTTGAACGGGAGAGGGCGGTCGATTTCATCGAGATACTGCAGGCCGTCGGCGACATCTGCCGCCGGGTCTGTGAGATGCAGGGCGCCGAAGGTCTGCGCGCCGTCTCCCTTGGTATAGCCGATGAGCAGGCACTCCGTGGTGCGTCGTACTTTGATCTTCTGCCATGTAGACGCACGCTTTCCGGGAAGATAGGACGAGCCCCGCTCCTTCGCCACGATTCCTTCTACGCCGACACTTCTGGCGGCTGCAAAGAGAGGCACGGGCCTGTCCAGGGGCTCACTGCCGATGGGGCGCCCATCGAGATAAAGACAGTCGAACAGATGACAGACCGCCGGATGGCGCGTCCGCGCCCGGGCAATGCCCGTTTCGCCCCTGGCCTGCAACCGTCCCGTCACATCGGTGAAGATCGGCCGTCCGGTTTCGTCGAGGCAGACGAGCTCGCCGTCGAATATGGCAACACTGGCGTAGAACGCCTGCTCCGGTAAGCACAGTTCGGGAAAATGAGCGGTCACATCCCGCAGGCTTCGGGTCCGGATCCGCACTTCACCTTCGTCGATCGTGATGATGGCACGTATGCCATCCCACTTCACCTCGTAACTCCAGTCGCCACTTTCGGGCACGGCATCCCGACTCTCCGCCAGCATCGGCTCGATGGCCGACTGCAGGCGGAAATAGCAGGAGTCGTCCTTCTTGTCCTTGGTAATCACATACGTGCCCAGGGCATGGACCCACAGGGGTCCTGCTCCGTACTCCCCTTTGGGGATTTTCCCTTCGAACGTCAGGTATTCCAGAGGGTGATCCTCGACGTTCACCGCCAGTCGCTTGATTCCCGGACGCGGCGGCAGCCCCTTGGGGATCGCCCAGGAACGCAGGGCGCCAGCCTTTTCCAGGCGCAGGTCGTAGTGCAGACGTGATGCGTGATGACGGTGCACGACAAAAGCGTTGCCTTCGCCGGGTTCCAGAGGCAGGACCACGTGGACGCCCTTGCGTCCGGTGGTCTTGCAGAAGCAGTGGCAACCGAACACTTCCAGATGCTCGGGCGGATCCGGATCAAAGACGAAGTAGTCGGGCTTGTCGAAGTTGGGGCGACGCGCATGAATGTGATGCAGTTCGATGGCGGCGTGGTTGGCGAGCCACACGAGGCTGGCATCGTCGGAGGCGATGACGTAATCGATTGTCTTGCCCGCACCCGCCTCAGGATGACTCAACAGAAAGGGCCCGCACCGATGTCGGCGCAGGCCCGTCTTTCTGCCGTTTGAACCGTCTCAGATCCTGTCGAGGATCTCCTCATGCTGCGGAAAACGGCCCTCGGCGAGCTTGGAGAAGATCAGTTCGCCATCCACTGTGACCTCGAAACGGCCGCCCTTTGAGGGCAGGATGACGAGTTGGCCGAGGTCCATCTTCTTCTGTTTCAGGATTTCAGCCGCCAGACCGACGGCTTGTGCAACGTAGCCTCAAGAACTGCAGTACTGAATCTCGATCTTCTGGATCATGCCTGTCCTCCAGGTTTGCCGTTGGTTGTGGGTCTATTGTAACCGTCCCGTAGCCCGGGGCGCAAGCAGCCGCGCCCTAGGTCGCAGCGTAGGCGGCGGCGACCTCGGCCTCACGTCGACGGGCTCGCTCCCAGGCCTGGGGGAAGCGTGGGTTCGCCGTGACCGCGGAGCCCTCGATGGCTGCGAATCGGTCACCGGCATCATCGAGCAGCCGCGCCCCAAGGCCCGGCGTCTCTGCTAGTGTCAGCACGCCGTTGTGCGGTCGGGGTGGTGCCTGCAACAGGTCGTAACGCATGTCATTGGGATACATGAAGAATTCACACATGTGGCCGCTGGCGACGCCCGCCACCAGGTGACTGTTGCACACCGTGCCCAGGCTGGACTGCCAGTTGTGCGGCACGGTGCGTATTCCGTGGGCGCCAGCGATCTGCGCCAGACGCCAGTTTTCCGTAATGCCCAGATGGACGCAGTCCGCCTGCACGGCATCGTAAATGCCGGCCTCGATCCAGGGGCGCGCCTCTTCGGCACAACGGAATCGTTCGCCCCCCCACAGCATTACCCGTGGCATGAGTTGCTTGAGCCGGCGATAGTCGCCAAACTGCGCCGGGCCCTCGTCCCCCATGGGCTGTTCGAAGAACAGAAAATCCAGTTCGTCGATGATGGGGGCGATCTCCAGACATTCGTCGAGAGTCCACGAGTCGTACCCCTTCTTCTCCAGCCCCAGGCCGAAGTCCGGTCCCACCGCGCCCCGCAGTTGCCGACAGATCTCACCAAGTTTCGCCGGCGTGATCCCTGCTTCCTCCCAATCCGTCCCCGGGCGCCACTTGAATACCGTGAAGCCCTGCCGCTGATAGTCCAGGGCTTCCTCGATCAACTGGTCGACGCCAAAGGCCTGGCCATCCCCCCGATCATAGTAGGTCCACATTACGCCGCCGCTGGCATATACGGGTATCAGCCGCCGGGCCACACCATCGACGGCCAGCAGGTCGCAGACCGGCGTATCGAGGGCCTGCCCGATGATGTCCCAGCAGGCCACATCGAGTCCACCCCGCAGGTTCATGTCGAGTACATCGAAGGGATTGCGGCCGAGGAGCTGATCGTGGTGCTTGCCGATGGCTGCCGGTCCCAGGCCCTCGATGCCTTGATCGGTGCGGATTTTGACGTAACCGGCATCCATTCTGCTCAATACGACAGGCCCGCAGATGTGCACGCTGGATCCGTCCGTGGGTTGGTACGACAGGGACTCGGCGTGGATCTCGGTGATGCGCAGATCCCGGCGTCCGATGCGCGCCCGCAGATCATCGATGCTGTGTTGGGGCATTCTTCGTCGCTCCGTTTTTTTGTTGACTCAAGCTCCAAATACCAGCGGCAACCCATGAAATGCAGTACCCTCAGGTGCTGCATACATTCGCCGGGCAACAATGCCGATGGTCGAATCTTCACCGCCTCCCCTCAAGGCTGAACCCAATGTTCTCACCCGGGTTGTCGCGCCGACAGGCCCTTCGGTCCCTCGGCGCCGGCGCGGCCCTGCTTGCCGCGTCCCCCCTGCTGTCCTGTGCCCCACCGCCGACTCGTCGCTCCCAGCCCAATGTCATCTTCATTCTTGCTGATGATTTGGGCTACGGTGATCTGGGATGTTATGGTGGCGTCGACGTGCGCACACCCAACATCGACGCTCTGGCCGAATCGGGCACGCGCTTGTCGCAGTTCTATGTGACGGCACCGGTGTGTACACCGTCGCGCATGTCCTTCCTCACGGGACGGCACTACAACTACGGTATCGAACCCGGCCTGGGCATGAGGGCGTCAGAGGTCACCCTCGCCGAGATGTTCGGCGCCGCCGGATACCGGACGGCCCTGTTCGGCAAGTGGCACATGGGAATCCCTGAAGAGGTCAGCCCGAACAACCAGGGGTTCGACGAATTTCTGGGGTACAAGAACGGTGCCATGGACAGCTATTCCCACTACTACTACTGGGGCGGCATCCATCGCCATGTGTTGATGCACAACATGGAAGAACTCCACGAAGAGGGTGTTTACTTTCCGGATATCATCGTACGCGAATCGACCCGCTTCATCGAGCAGAACAAGGACCAGCCCTTCTTTCTCTACGTGCCCTTCAACCTGCCCCATTACCCGCTGCAACCGGCGGCCGGGGCGATCGACCGTTTTTCCCACATCACCGATCCTCTGCGGCGCCAGTACGCCGCCTGCGTCTGGACACTTGACGAGCGCATCGGCCAGATCCTGGCCTGTCTCGAGGACAACGGCTTGCGGGAGGATACCATCGTCGTCTTTGCCTCCGATCATGGTCCATCCACCGAGGAACGTGGCGGCGGCGGCAGCGCCGGGAACCTGCGCGGACACAAGGCGACTCTGTGGGAGGGGGGGCTTCGTGTCCCCTTCATAATCTCCTGGCCTGAGACGATTGCCGCCGGCCAGCTGCGCACCCAACCCGCCATGGGGACGGATCTGCTGCCCACGCTGGCAGCCTACACGGGCGTGGCACCGCCAAACCGCCACCTGGATGGTCACAGCCTCGCAGCCGTCATTCACAGTACCACGGCACCGCCACTGCGGGAGATCATGCATTGGGTTTACGCGGAAGACTGGGCTCTGCGCGAAGGTCCCTGGAAACTCACTGTCGAGAAAGATGCAGGCTTCCTGTCCAACCTCGACGACGACCCGGGTGAAACCAACAATCTGGGGAGCGAGCACCAGGATCTCGTGCAGCGCTTCGTCGCCAGCCACAATGACTGGGTACAGCAGTTGGCCCGGGGCCGGGCGTCGGGAGCCTGAGCTCCACCATCCACCGAAAGGGTGTCAGTCCACCGTGACCCGGTAGTCGCGGTGTTCACGATGATCCCCCACGGACAACTCCCAGCGCACCCGATAGTCGCCGGGCTCGACGTTGGCAGTCCATTGCTGAATCGTCAGCCCTTCGATGCCATCGATGCCGCCCGGGGATGGGCCCGTGAAGATCGTCGCCAACTCGGTTTGCCCCTTGTCATCGGTCAACACGATCCGCAGATCGCCCGCGGCACGGGCCTTGCACACGAGATACGTTGACGCCCCGGCGACCACCACAGGGGGCAGGACACAACCCAGGTTGAGGTACGTCACCTCGGGCACAGGCCAGTCGAAGAACTCGGCCACAACTCCGGCTCGCCGCGCGTACTTCGTATTGTCAGCAACAGTCCCCGCCAGCTGCGCGAGACTGTCGTCGAATGGGGTCAACGCATGCCACAGCGCCCCGGCGGCACGGGGATACCCGTGGGCTGCTGGATCAGACGGCGTCCATCCGGCGACGGCGGCAACGTTGGCCTGCCGATCAGAATTCACCCATTGCGGCGCGTCGAAATCCCCGTTCCACATGTGCAGATTTGTCTGCACAAGCCGTTCCATATCCGCCTGCGAGAAGACCACCCCACTCTCAAAGGCTTCGACAAACTCAGAGACTTCACCTTGCTGATAATCCCGATACGGGTGCGTACCGACCCAGTGCACGAGCTTCGGTGGATCCACGCTGGCGACGTCGCCGGGATAGAAGGGCTCCCAGTAATTCCAGGTAAAACCGTCGCCAAAGGCTGAAAGGCGACTGCGGGTGTACTGAAAGACGAGCCTTGCCTTGCGCAGATGTTCTGCATCCCCTGTGAGCCGGTGCAGGCGCAGATGCATGATACCCATGCTCTGCTGCTTGTTGAAGGGCAGGCTCGTGCCCACGTTGTGCACATCTTCGCGTTGCTCAAAGGCATCCATGTGATCGGTCGTAAGAAACCGATTCCAACTGACGTAGCCGCCGTAGTGACCACTTTCATACCAGGTGCCACGTGCCTGCCACTTGTTGATGACATGCTCTGCCAGATCGATGTATGCCTGCGCGCGCTCTTCGTAGCGGCCACGTTGCGACGGCAGCAGTTCCTGGCGCACGTGCAGGGCAAACGCCAACATGTGATTGATTAGGATGGCATCGCCAATGTGCACATCGCCCAACACGGACGTGTCGTAGATGTAGGGGCCCACCCAGCCACGCCCGCCGTCGGGTGAGGTGTGCATTTTGGCGATGAGGGCATCGAAGTACGTCACCGCGCCATCGAGATAGGCCAGGTCCCCCGTGGTACGGGCGCCCTGGACGAAGTCGTCGGCACGCCAGGAGGCATGCCAGCAGACACCCTCCCCCGTTATCGTGCCCGTTGTTTCAGCAAGCAACTGCGTTTGCATTTTCATGCTCAGCAGTTCCTCCGGCGACTCGAGGGCAGCCAGGATCCGCGGGGCCAGCAGCAGTGCGGCGACGAATCCAAACAGGCGCAGGGCAGGGGCCATACCACCTCCTCACGAGAGACTCTTTGCTGGTGCATTACGCTCCGGCGTGACAAGAAGAAGGTTGTGCCGTTTGTATGCAACTGTCTTGCTGGTTTCCTGCACCCCGCCTACTTTCGCCTGCCACCCGAACCTGTGTGCAGCCCCGGTCGAAAGAGTCCCGATGAACAACGTCACGCGCGATGTCTTCGGTACGACCTCGCGAGGTCAGCAAGTTGCCGTCTTCACATTATCCAATGACAACGGCGTCGTCGTGCGGCTGTTGGAGATCGGCGCCATCGTCGCTGAGGTCCGTGTCCCTGATCGCAATGGCAAGATCGCCGATGTCGCGCTGGGCTTCGACACACTTGCCGAGTACGAGGTCAATCCAGCCTACTTCGGCTGCGCCACGGGGCGCGTGGCCAACCGGATCGCCAATGGTCGCTTTCAACTGGACGGGGCGTCGTATCAACTGGCCATCAATGCACCGCCCAATCACATCCATGGCGGTGAAGGTGGATTTCATCGGGCCGTCTGGCGCGGTGAACCAGAGTCAGTCCCCGAGGGGGGCGCCGTGCGCTTCCACTACACCAGCCCGGATGGCGAAGATGGCTACCCGGGTGAACTGGTCTGCGAGATCCTCTACACGCTGACCCGGGCCAGCGGCCTGCGCATCGACTATCTGGCGCGGACGGACCGCCCCACTCCCGTCAACCTGACGAATCATTCCTACTTCAATCTCATCGGCCACGACGGCGGCAGCATCCTCGACCATGTCATTCGCATCCGCGCCGCCTCGTATACCGAACGAGATGGGACGGGCATTCCCACCGGTTCGATCCTTCCTGTGGCGGCAACCCCGCTGGACCTGCAGGAGTCCACAACTGTGGGCGACAGGATTGGTGAGTTGAAGGACAGCGATGGATACGATCACAACTTCGTTATCGATCGCTGGGATGGTTTGAACTGTCGCATGATCGCGGAGGTGATTGAGCCACGCCGCGGGCGTCGCATGGAGGTGCACACCACACAGCCCGGCGTGCAGTTCTACACGGGCAATTTCCTCAGCGGCCTGGCTGGCAAAGGAGGGGCTGTCTACAATCGCCACTCCGGCCTCTGCCTCGAAACGCAACACTTTCCTGATTCTGTGAACCATCCGGCGTTCCCCACAACCATACTGCGTCCCGGCGAGTTGTGGCGTCACACCACCGAGTACCGCTTCTCGACGCTTTGAGAAGTTGCTTGGCGAAACCGATCCAGAGTGCCTGTATGCCCCGCCTGAAACTCGTCGCCGGCCTCCTGCTGGCCCTGATCCTGGTTACCGGTGTGCTCGCCCGGGCGGGTCTGACACGCCGCTGGGTCGAAGATCTCGGCTTGCAGAAAACTCAGCGCGAGGAACTGCGTGTCTGGGACTGGTGGAGCGCCTCTACCAACGAGGAGTACGGGGACTATTTTGCCGCGCTGGAAACCGCCTTCGAGGCACGCAACCCCGACGTCGACGTCATCTTTCAGGTGGTGCCCTTCGGCAACTACGTGCAGAAGCTGTCCACCGCCATGGTCGGTGACACACCACCCGACGTCTTTCAGTCCTCCGTGTACTGGGCGGAGGGATTTCACCAACAGGGTATGCTGCGCTCACTCAACGACCTGCTCGAGGCCGATCCCGCCTTGCCTGGCACGCCCGCCTACGTGGGCGAGTCCGCTTTCCTGCCCTCGGCCTGGCGGCACAATCACACCGAGGACGGCACCATCTTCGGCATCCCACAGATCATTGACGCCTCGTGCCTGTTGTGGAACCTCGACATCCTGCAGGCCGCCGCCGCCGACGACGATGAGATCCGGGCGATGTTCCAGCGCGACGCCGCCGGTGCCATCGACTGGACGCGTATCCACTGGGATGCCGTGCATGACTGGGAGCACTTCCGCCGACTGACGCGCAAGCTGACCGTACGTGACGAAAATGATGACGTCACGCAGGCGGGATTTCTCCTGTCCGCCTCCAGCGGCGCCGGTCTGTTCTCGCCGTGGCTTGCCGCCAATGGCGGGCGCTTCCAGGATGCTGCTGGCACACAGGCCCTGTTTGCCAGCGCCCGTGGCATCGAAACCGTGGAGTTCATCGCCCGACTCTACTGGGTGGACCGCGTGTGTCCGCCCTTCCGTCGCCAGATGACCGACGCTGAGATGTTCAAGGAGCGGCGCGCCGCCGTTGTGGCCGCCGGCACCTGGTCTGGCAAAGACATCACGCGCGACACCATGGGCTGGACCCACTTCGGCAAAACGGCCTTCCCCCGTGGACCCAGCGGCGACGGCCCGTCGACGGTGACCTGGGGCAACATGCTCGTCATCACGCAGCGTTGTGACAATGTCGATGCCGCCTGGCGCTACGTGAAGTTTGTTGGCGGCCTCGAAGGCAGCCTGCTGCGCGGGCAATACCTGGGCTACAACGGGCCACGTTTCGACTTCTACGCTACGGAGCGCTGGCAGCAGGCTCTGCGGGAGCGGCCGTACCTGTCCAACGTCAAGCAGATCTGTCTGGCCGGCGACAAGCTGCGACACACCGAGATCATTGCCGTCGACCACCAGGCCAACCCCATCGTCGAATCCGTGCTGCTGCACTACCCCGAGATCCTCGAGGGTCGGGGACCGTACCCGTCGGTTGCGGCGGCGATGCGCACGGCGGCGGACAACGTCGACAACGTCTACCGTCGCTACAACGAGCAGGTCGACAACTGGCTGGCCCTGCGGGCGGCAGGCACGGACTGATGGCGAGACGTGCCCCCTGGAGCCAGCGGCTGTTGCCCTACCTCTACGTCGGTCCCGCTCTCACCGTGGCCTGCCTGTTCAGCTTTGTCAGCATGGCCATCAGCCTGTGGGTCAGCTTCCATGACTACGACGCCTTCGCCGGCGCCTCCAGGTTCGTCGGCTTCGACAATTACCACCGGGCGCTGTACTCTGCCGACAGCTATTTCTGGCTGGCCATGCGTCACACGGGCGTCTACGTCGTGCTGAGTGTCTGCGGCACGCTGCTCACGTCGCTGCCGTTGGCGTTGCTCTGCCTGCGGGCCAAGGTGGGACAGGCCCTGTTCCGCACGCTTTACTTCCTGCCCTCCATCACCCCGGGGGTCGTGCTGGCCCTTGTGTTCTACCACATTTTCGGCAACTACGGGCAACTGCTGGACCGCTCGTGGACAGCCCTGCCGGCGCTGGCACTGCTCGGCGTCTGGGCCGGCGCCGGCTACAACATGGTCATCTTTCTGGCGGGTCTGACGGAGATCCCGCAGATCCTCTACGACGCCGCCGTCGTCGATGGTGCCAACCGCTGGCAGCAGTTCCGGCACATCACCATGCCCATGCTGCGCAACACGCTGGTCTTCGTCACAGTGATGACGATCATCGGCTCCTTCCAGGTCTTTACCTCGGTCTACATCATGACCAGCGGCGGTCCGGAGCGCAGCACCGAGGTCATCGCCTATTCGATCTTCGTCAACGCTTTCGCCGTCGCCGGCCAGATGGGCTATGCCTCGGCCCTGGCCTGGCTGTTGTTCGGCGTCATCTTCGTCTTCGTCTTTCTGCAGATGCGCGTGTTTCGCTCGCGCCGGATCTACGACGAATGATGGCTCGGCGTGATTCGCAGGTCCCCGGCAGAACAGTGATCCAACGCCGCCCGATCGAGATCGTCCAACCCCCGACCCACCTTGCACCCGTGGTGCGATCTCTACGGCGGCTCCCATGAGCCGACGCATCGCGCTGATCGCCATGACCCTGGGCGCCTTGGTCATGGTCTATCCGTATGCCTATATGGTGGGCTCGTCACTGAAAACGCGGAAGGAGTTTGCCGAGAGTCGCGAAAGCCTGATCCCACCGCGCTACCAGATCGGCGAGCAACTGGCCCATGCCCGCGGCGCTGCCAGCGCCCTGGACTGGCCCGGCGCCGACTGGTCGGTCGGGCGCAACTACGTCGACGCCATCCGATATGGTGGCATAGATCGCTACCTGGGCAACAGTTTCATCTACGCCGTTGTCATCACGTCGTTGCAGCTGTTTTTCAACACACTTGCCGCATATGCCTTTGCGCGCATGAAGTTCTTTGGCCGGGATCTGCTATTTGGCATGCTGCTGGCAACGATGATGGTGCCCCCGGCGGTGCTGTTGATACCCAATTTCCTGGTCGTCAGCGAGTTGGGCCTCGTCGATACGCTGTGGGGGGTCATCATCCCTGGGTTTGCAGGCGCCTTCGGCATCTTCCTGCTGCGCCAGGCCTTCCTCAACATCCCAGCGGAACTCGAACACGCCGCCCGCATCGATGGCTGTGGTTCGTGGGGCATTCTCGTGCATGTCATACTGCCCCTGTCGAAGCCGGCAATCATCACCCTCGGCCTGTTCACCTTCATGGGCGCCTGGAACATGTTCGAGTGGCCACTCGTCGTATTGAGCAACCAGGACTACTACCCGCTCACGGTGGGGCTCAGCCTGTTTCGCTCCGAGACCAGTGCCGACTGGCCGCGGGTCTTTGCTGCCTCCGTCATGGGTGCAGCACCGCTGATCCTGCTGTTCCTCGTCGCTCAGCGGTATCTGGTCGGTGGCATCAGCCTCAGCGGCATGAAGACCTGAGGTGGAGCCGCAGCGGATCCTGGGACAGTTGCCGCCAAACCTGTACGTTGAGAGTTCGAACCATCTCCGGAGAATCTGAATCGATGAAACGTGCCACGCATATCATTACAGTCATGGCCCTGGCCGCGCTGGCCACTGGCTGCGGCATGCAGTCCATCCCACAGGCGCAGAACAATGTCGAGGCGACTCTGGCTGAGGTGACCAACCAGTACAAGCGCCGCGCCGACCTCATCCCGAATCTTGTCAGCACGGTCAAGGGCTACGCTTCCCACGAGAAGGAAACCCTCGAAGGTGTCATTTCCGCCCGTGCCAAGGCGACGAGCATCACCATTGATCCGTCCAACTCCAGTCCCGAACAGATCCAGAAATTTCAGGCTGCCCAGGGTGGTCTGTCTCAGGCCCTGGGTCGGTTGATGGTCGTTTCCGAACAGTACCCGGACCTGAAAGCGGATCGAAACTTCCGCGAACTGCAGGCGCAACTCGAAGGCACCGAGAACCGTATTACCGTTGCCCGCAATCGTCACATCGAGGCAATTCGCGGCCTCAACAACCTCATTACCGTGCCACCCACAAGTTGGACGAACAGCCTGTTCTACAACCATGAGAAGATGGCACAGTGGAGCCTCGACGATGGCGAACTGGAACGCGTGGAACAGGCGCCGAAAGTGGAGTTCTAAATGCCTGACAGGGGTTGTCTACGTCAGTGCCTGGCGCTGATCCTGATTCTGGGCACAACGCAGGCCGCTGTCGCTTTCGACGTGCCGCAGTTGACCGGGCCCGTTGTCGATCGTGCCGGCTTGTTGACGCCGGCAACGGAGCAGCAGATCTCAACAGCCCTGCGGGCCCTGCGGGATCAGGGGGGTGCGCAGATCGTCGTGCTCACAGTGCCGGACCTCGAGGGTGAGACCATCGAGCAGGCCAGTATCCAGGTCGTCGACGCGTGGAAGCTTGGCAGCGAGAAGGCTGACAATGGTGTGCTGCTGATGGTTGCCAGCAAGGAGCGCCGCATGCGCATCGAAGTAGGCCAGGGGCTGGAGGGCAACCTGCCCGATGCCTACGCCAAGCGCATCATCGACGAATCGATGACGCCGCTGTTCCGGGCGGGCAACGCCGATCAGGGCATCCTCGTCGGCGTCTACCAGATCGCCCAGCGGGCGCACCCTGATCTTGATGTAAAGTCACTATTTGGCAGCGACTCACAGAACTGGCGCAGTTCGCAGCGCAAGAGTCGCGGCATCTCCTCGTTCATTCCCATCCTCTTTCTGCTGTTCCTGTTGTTTGCCGGCCGCAGTCGGCGTGGTGGTATGGGCGGCCTTCTCGGCGGCCTGCTACTCGGCAGCATGATCGGCGGCCGCAGCTATGGCAGCGGTGGCTTCGGCAGGGGCGGTGGCGGTGGTTTCGGCGGT
>CALFPI010000723.1 GCA_937919035.1 uncultured Gemmatimonadaceae bacterium | reverse complement strand
GGGAGTGGGTCCACGGCTGGATCGTCGTCTGGCTGGGCGCACGGGCGACGGCAGACATTCGCAGCCAGCTGTACCGACGACTCGAACTCCTGTCACTGCAGTTCTATGACAAACGCAAAGTCGGGGCGTTGATGTCACGGGTCACGCGGGATACGGGGCGCCTGCAGGACTTTCTCGTCGACGGCCTGCCCTATCTGGTGATCAACGCTCTGCTCATCGCCGGCATTGGCGGGTTCCTTCTGTGGATGAGCTGGGAGTTGACGCTCTACACTCTGGCACCCGTGCCGTTCATCATGGGCTGGGGTGTCTTCTTCTGGAAGCGCATGCGCCGCTTCTTCACCCGCTGGGGAGAGGCCTGGTCGAATCTGACGGACCGCACGGCAGAGGCGCTCAGCGGCATTCGCGTGGTCAAGGCCTTTGCCCAGGAAGGGCACGAGATCGGCACCTTTGCGCGGCTCAATCGCAAGATCACCGACATCGGTGTGCAGACGAGTGTCAATCGCACGGTATTTTTTGCCACCGTGACCTTTCTTACAAGCCTCGGAGTCATCGCCGTCTGGCTCGTCGGCGGTCAGGCCGTGATCGGTGGCGAGCTGACGTTGGGAACCTTGCTGGCATTCTATTCCTACATGTGGATGGTGTACGGGCCGCTGGAGTGGTTCGGCCAGGTGAACTCGTGGATGACGCGCGCCTTTGCCGGCGCCGAGCGCGTCTTCGAAGTGATCGACACGGTGCCGGAGACGGCGCACGACGACAAAGCGGCGCGTATGTCCGAAATGGCGGGGCGTGTCACATTCCGCGATGTCACCTTCGGTTACGACAAGAGCAAACCGGTGCTCAAGGGCATTGATCTCGATATCCGCGCCGGGGAGATGGTCGGTCTCGTGGGGCGGTCCGGCGTCGGCAAGACAACGCTGATCAACCTCATTGCGCGCTTCTATGATGTGGACCACGGTTCGGTCGAACTCGATGGGGTCGACATTCGCGGGATCCACCTGCAGGACATCCGTCGACAGATCGGCATCGTGTTGCAGGAGCCCGTGCTGTTTTCCGGCACCATCGCCGAGAACATCGGCTACGGCAAACCCGGTGCGAAGCTGGATGAAATCATGGCTGTCGCCAAGCTGGCCAATGCCCACAACTTCATTCTCGCCAAAACGGATGCCTACGAAACACAGGTGGGAGAGCAGGGCAATCGCCTCTCCGGGGGTGAGCGCCAACGGGTCGCCATTGCACGGGCCATGTTGCACAATCCACGCATCCTCATTCTCGATGAAGCGACGAGCTCCGTGGATGTAGAGACGGAGAAACAGATCCAGCAGGCCATGCACCGCATGGTCGAGGGGCGCACGACTTTCGCCATCGCCCACCGTCTGTCGACCCTGCGGGATGCCGAGCGTCTCATCGTGCTGGATGAGGGTCGTGTCGTTGAGCAGGGAACCCACGAGGAGCTCATGGCACGCAAGGGCGTGTTTCATGCGCTGGTGGCGATGCAACAGGAAGCGGCGAAAATCATCGCCATTGCGGAATGAGTGAGAACGACGTGCGGAAGACACAGACACAGATCCGGGAGTCCCTGATGGCGGCGTCGCCGTTGCGCGAGGATCCACCAGAGGCCATCGCTGCAAGCCTCGCCGCCGTCATCGAAGCCGACGAGTCGGTGTGGATCCGTATCGCCTCTGACATGGCCGATCGCGACGAATTCGCCGAGCCGTGGGTGGTGATGACAGACCGACGGCTGTTGGTCGTCCACCCCAACGGGGCACAGGCCTCCACACACGCCACAACCACCGCGGTTCAACAACTGCAGCTGCGTGACATCCGCACGGCACGGGTAGAGCCTCTTGTCGGCGGCGGACGGCTGGAAGTCGAACGCACATCCGGCCCACCGTTCCAGGTCTACTACTCAAACACGCTGGCATCGAAGTTCGCTGAGGTTGCCGAAACTCTGAGCCAGGTGGCGCAAGGGGACGAGCCGACCCTGGCCACGCAGTTGGAGCGAAGCCGCTGCGCCCGTTGCCACCGCGTGCTGCCGGAGAAGGACGGCATCTGCCCGGCCTGTGTCAGCAAAATGGCTACGCTGAAACGATTGCTGGCCTACATGGCGCCGTACCGGGCCCGCGTTGTGCTGTTGTTGATCATCCTCGCCGTCGAGACCGGGCTTGAGCTCCTGCCGCCACTGATCACCCAGCACATCATCGACGACGTCCTGGCGCCGCGAGCCAATTTCGGGCTGCTCTTGTGGCTCGTAGGGGGCCTGCTGGGGCTGCGCCTCCTCGGCTGGGGTGTCGCCGTTGGCCAGCGTTGGGTGGGAACCTGGGTCGGGTTCCGCGCCATCGAGAAGATGCGTGCCGATCTCTATCGGGCCTTGATGTACCTGCCACTGCGATTCCACGACAAGCGCAAGGTTGGGGCCCTCATATCGCGCATGTCGAACGATTCCGACCTGGTTGAGATCTATCTGATCTTCGACATCCCCTACATCGTCAACAACTCGCTCAAAGTGATCGGCATCGTGACGATCCTGCTGTGGACCAGCTGGGAGCTGACCTTGTGGGTGCTGCTGCCGGTGCCACCGATCGTGGCTGCCTCCACCCTGATATGGAAACGCATGGAGGCCTACTGGGTGCGCTGGTCGGCGAAGTGGTCACGTCTGACGTCGCATCTGAACGAGTCGATTCGCGGCATCCGCGTCGTCAAGGCCTTTGCCCAGGAAGCGCGCGAGGGCGATCGCTTCGACGCCCGCAACAGGGATCTGGCCGACGTCAGCATTTCGGCGGAGCGTCACTGGATCGTGTTCTGGATGGTGACCAATTTCTTCATGAGCTCCGGTGTGTTTTTCGTCTGGTACTTCGGTGGCCGACGGGTCCTGCATCAGGAGCTGACACTGGGGGAACTGATGGCGTTCATCACCTATGTCTGGATGCTGTATCAGCCTCTCAAGTGGTTCGGCGATTTCTACGGGTTCATGATGCGTGCCTATGCCGGTGCCGAACGGATTTTCGAGATCATCGACGCCAGGTCCGAGCCATTCGAAGATCCCCAGGCCCAGCCTATGCCGATGTTGCGCGGTCAGGTTGAGTTCCGTGACGCTTTCTTCGGGTATGATCCGGGCAAGCCGATTCTGCGCGGTGCGAGTCTGCTGGTACGCCCCGGTGAGATGATCGGGCTCGTGGGCAAGTCGGGGGCGGGAAAATCCACACTGATTCACCTGCTGTGTCGCTTCTACGACGTGACCCGGGGCAGCCTGCTCATGGACGGTGTCGATATTCGCAGCATGCGCCTCGAGGATCTGCGCTCGCAGGTGGGTCTCGTGGCGCAGCAGTCGTTTCTCTTTGACGGCACGATTGCCGAGAATATTTCCTATGGCAAACCGGGTGCCGACTTCGACGATATCCTGCGAGCCGCGCAGGCGGCCAATGCCCACGAGTTTGTCGTGCGCAAGCCTGACGGTTACGACATGCAGGTGGGCGAGCAGGGCAACAAGCTGTCTGGCGGTGAAAAGCAGCGGATCGCCATTGCCCGGGCGATCCTGCATGACCCGAAGATTCTTATTCTCGATGAGGCGACGTCGTCCCTGGATACGCCGACGGAGGCGAAGATTCAGCAGGCCATCGCGCGTCTCGTCCAGGGACGGACTACCTTTGCCATCGCCCACAGGCTGTCAACGCTGCGTTCGGCGGATCGACTGGTTGTACTCGATGCCGGGCGCATTGTCGAGGTGGGCACACATGACGAGCTCATGGAGCTAC
>CALFPI010000722.1 GCA_937919035.1 uncultured Gemmatimonadaceae bacterium | reverse complement strand
ATCGATGTGCAGGTGAAGTTCGTTGTCGAAGGTGTCGCCGATCTTCCTGAAATCCTTGCCCTCGTGCAACATTGGGGTTTGCCCAGGGATCAGGTCTACCTGATGCCCCAGTGTATCAGTGGCGACACCCTGGTTGAGAGGGGGCGCCTCGTCGCTGAGCTTTGCAGTCAGGAAGGGTTCAACTTCACCGGACGAATGCAGATCGAACTCTGGGGCAACGAGCGAGGCACTTGATGACGGCCGATCCAACCAGCGGTGCCCACGTGTATGCCACTGCGGTGCACAAGCGTTTCGCGGATGGCACAGTGGCTGTGGACAATCTGGACGTGGAGGTATCTCCGGGGCAATTCGTCGCTCTCGTCGGTCCCTCCGGGTGTGGCAAGTCCACCTTTCTGCGGCTCGTGGCGGGTCTGACCGGGATCTCTGCCGGAACCCTGACGGTGGATGGCATGCCGCCGCACGAGGCGCGGGCTTCCCAACGTCGACTGGCCTATGTGCTGCAGGATCCAACGCTGCTGCGCTGGCGACGGGTGCGCGACAATGTCGCCCTGCCGTTGGAATTGCGGCATATGCCCCGCAACGACATCCAAGTACGCGTCAACGATGCCCTGGAACTGGTCGGGCTGCAGGACGTGGGCGACATGTTCCCCCGCCAGCTTTCCGGGGGCATGCGCATGCGTGTATCCATCGCCAGAGCTCTCGTGGCGGAGCCCTCGCTGCTGCTGCTGGACGAGCCCTTCGCCGCTCTCGATGAGATCACCAGGCAGCGCCTCAACGATGAACTGCTCGAACTCTGGCGCCAGCGTCGATTCACCTGCCTCTTCGTGACGCACAGTGTTCAGGAGGCGACCTACCTGAGTCAAAGGGTGCTGGTCATGGGTCCCCGCCCCACTCGGGTCACAGCCGAGCACGGGGTAGCTTTCGACGAACCACGGTCGGCGACTCTGCGTACAGATCTGGCCTTCGTCAGACTCGTGGCAGGCGTATCCCGGGACCTATCGCAGGCCATGGAAGAAAGGCCGGCAGAATGACCCGAAATCGCCTGACTCGCGGCGCGGGCATCGTCGCCCCACCCATGCTGTTCTCGGTCCTCGTCGTGCTCGCCTGGCATGGTGTCGTCACCTTGTTCGATATCCGGCCCTATCTGCTCCCCGGACCGATGGACGTCCTGCATGCCGTGTCGGTGCATCTGCCGACCCTCATTGGCGCCGCAGCCCTTACGGCTCAGGCTGCTCTTGCCGGCTTTCTGCTCAGCTTTTTCGTCGGCTTCCTGGTGGCCGTGCTCTTTTCGCAGTCACGACTGGCCGAGCGCAGCCTCTATCCCTATGCGATCTTCCTGCAGACCGTGCCAATCGTTGCCATTGCCCCGCTCATCGTACTCTGGATCGGCCATGGCCTGGCGGGAGTGGTGGCCGTGTCCTTCATCATCTCCCTGTTCCCCATCATTGCCAACACCACTGCAGGTCTGACATCGGTGGACACCGAGTTGCTCGACCTGTTCGCCCTGAACGAGGCCAGCCGCTGGCAGGTACTGATCAAGCTGCGCGTGCCCCATGCTGTGCCAGCCATGCTGACCGGTGCCCGGATCTCTTGCGGATTGTCCGTGATCGGTGCCATCGTCGGCGAATTCTTCGCCGGATATGGTACCCAGGACTTCGGCCTGGGGTATCTCATCATCCTGACCAACGCCCAGACGAAGACGCCCTACTTGTTCGCCAGCGTGCTGTTTTCCACGGGCCTTGGTCTCATTTTCTTCAGCGCTGTCGCTGCTCTCAGCAGCAAAACCCTCGATCGCTGGGGTGGCCGTGACGTCAACTGACGCAGCTGTCACCACCGACACCGGAGATTCCATGCCAGGCATCGTGACACTTCTGGCCATCCTGGGATTGCTTCTGCAGCTCGCTTGCGGACCGCAAGAGGCCGTCGAAGATGGCGCCCCCGATGGCATCACCCGGGTAAAGCTGGCCCTCAACTGGTTTCCCGAGGCCCAGCACGGCGGTTACTACGCGGCACAGTTGCACGGCTACTACCTCGAGCAGCACGTGGAAGTGGAGATCCTGGGTGGTGGCCCCGATGCCCCGGTCGTGCAGAGGGTTGCCACGGGGCAGGTCGAATTCGGCCTGACCAATGCCGATGGCGTCATCAACGCCCGGGCGGCGGGTGCCCCGATTGTGGCCCTCTTCGCGCCCTACCAGATCAATCCACGCTGCATCGTCGTGCACGAATCGACAGGGATCACCCGGATCGAGCAACTAGAAGACCTGACGCTGGCCCTGTCTCAGCGTCCGGCGTTCTCGCACTTCCTGCGCAAGCGCTTCCCCTTCCGCAATGTGACCGTCGTGCCCTACCACGGCAGTGTCACACCTTTCCTCGAGGATGAGCGCTTCGCCATGCAGGGGTATGTCTTCTCCGAACCCGTCGTGGCGCGCCGCCTGGGTGCCGATGCCCGTGCCCTCATGGTCGCTGATACCGGGTTCAATCCGTACGCCAGCGTGCTGATCGCAACGGAGACCACGGTTCGCGAGCACCCGGCACTCGTTGCTGCTGTAGTTGGTGCCTCCCGCCGAGGCTGGTCGCAATATCTGGACTCGCCGTTGGCAACGAATCAGCACATCCACTCTCTGAATCCCGAGATGGATATGGAAATCCTCGCCGCAGGGGTCGAGCTTTCGCGTGATCTGGTACTTGACGAAGTGGCAGCCGCCGAAGGGATCGGCCACATGAGCAGGCAACGCTGGCAACTGCTTGTTGAGCAGATGCTGGAGGCCGAGGTCATTGAGGCTGGCCAGGTGCAGGTGGAGCAGTGTTACTCGCTGGAATTCCTTGCGACGCCGCCCTCGCCCTGAGGTTGCCTGCATCAGGAGATACTCTTTTCTTGACACATTTCGACGCCACCCTCTTATTTGCTGTGAAATAGAGCTTTAGGACGATTTCTGCATTCCTCAGCGAGCCCCGCATCAGCACATCCTGCGGCATCTCGCGATCCTTTGACGGAGCATCCGAATATGGGCGCTGAAGGTCCTGCCGCGTCGCAGGACGACAACATCCTTTACCTGGGTCTTGATCTCGGCACTTCGCAGAGTTCCATCTGCACGAGCACAGACCTGCGTCGCACCGTAACTAGTGTTGTCGGCTGGCCGAAGGATTTGATCTCCTACAAGTTTCTGCAAAAACAGGTTGTCATCGGCGACGAGTGCCTGGAGCACCGGATGGCTGTTGATATGATCTGGCCTCTCGAAAATGGCGTTTTTCGCCATCGCCCATCAGCGGCTGACGAAGCCATGGATGGTGAAGACCGTGAGGCGGAGGCGATCGAGCATCTGGTGAGTTACATCATCGAACTCGCCGAAGCCCACCCGAATCAGGAGATTCGTGCCGTCATCGGGTGTCCCGCACGAGCAACCGAAGAAGATCGCAAAGCTCTGACAGATTCAGGGTCAAGTCCCATTTTCAGTTGAAACGCACAGACTCGCGTGAAAGTGTCAGCC
>CALFPI010000721.1 GCA_937919035.1 uncultured Gemmatimonadaceae bacterium | reverse complement strand
CATCGCTCTCAAGAATTACAACGGTCAATGCGTCAACTACCCTAACACTGGGGGGCCTCGATCATGAACAAGTTGGCGCCGCGCAGGTTGGCGCGGTTCAGACAGGCGGATTCCAGCGTTGCCTCACGAAGGTCCGCCTCGCGCAGATCTGCCCCTTCGAAGTCGCCCTCGGTCAGATCGGCCTCCTCCAATCGCGCTGAGATCAGACTGCCACCCTTGAGTTTGACGCGCTTGAGCACAGCTTTCTGCAGCATCGCTCCGAGCATATCGCTGCCACGCATGTCGGCAAGGAACAAGTCTGCGTTCTGCAACTCCGCTTTCTGCAGATTGGCCTCGCGCAGATCTGCGCCACGCAACTGCGCTCCTTGAAGGTAGGCCTCGCGCAGATTCGTCTTTGACAGATCTGCTCGTGTCCCCGCAGCGGACTTGCTGGTGATCCACTCGCGGTGGGCCGTGAGAATCTGTTCCATGTCATCGTCGGCGATCTCGCGCAGTGCTTTGGGCCCGGTGCTTTTGTGCTCCGGCGGTCTTTCATCCGCGGGCACCCCCCCCGGGCGACTTGCGGGACGAGCAGCGGGTGGAGGCGCAACTGCAGGTTTCGCTTTGACCGCTGGTTTGCTCGCCTCCGTCGAGGCGACGGCCACTTTCTTCTTCTTCTTCTTTACCGGGGGCTTGTCGCCCTCTGCGCCGCGCGCGTCATCGGCCTTGCGGCCAAGGCCGAGCCTTCTCAGTCGTCCCGCGACACCGCCCCCCTGGTCCCCCGAAGCCTTGCTCATCTGCTCTTCCTTATCTGCCCTTCTTCTTCTGCTGGCCTTCGATCAAAAGAGATCGCACGGAACCGGCGACGCGGTCCGCCCGCTCCTGCACACCATGGCGAATCTTGCCACGGGGTCCGGCATCTGATACCACCTGGGCGACATCGCCGAAATCACTCTCTTTGAGATCTCCCTGGAATTCACCAAGGAACTGACGACGCCCGGGTGCCATGTGTTTCAGTAGCGTCCTTGCACCAACGCCGAGCAGTCCACCCGACACCAGGCCAGTAGCGATACCCAGAGGCACCATACCGGTGAGAGCCCAGACCTGACCACCCGCCAGAACAGCGGCAAACACCACGAGCAGTGTGGCGAGGAAAAGGAGTCCGGGAGAGGTCTTCATAGGTTGCGTTCCAAGGACAAAGGTAACAAACTTTGCGGGCTTCTTCCTCCCCCTGCCTGATTCTTATCCTACAGGAGTCGTTACCCCGTGCGTATTGCCGAAATGATTGTCACACCGATCGCTGTCGGTGACCCGCCATTGCGCAACGCCGCCGGGCTACACGCCCCTTTCGCCCTGCGCACGATCGTCGAGTTGATCAGCGACGATGGCATCTCCGGTATCAGTGAGATCCCCGGAAGCGATGCCACGACACAGGCCCTGCGCGACTCAGCCCAGGTGGTGATCGGACGCGATCCGTACGCCCTGACCGGCCTGGAGCAGGCGCTGTGCGAACGCTTCGGAGCCGATGCTCAGGATCGCCGGGGCCTGCAGCCATGGGATCAGCGCCGACTCGTGCACATGTTTTCCGCCCTTGAAGTCGCCTGTCTGGATCTCATCGGTAAGGCGACGGGCCGACCCGTTGTCGATCTGTTGGGGGGCCGGGCCCGTGACCGCGTGGACTTCTCGGCCTATCTGTTCTTCAAGCACGAAGGTGCCGGCGGTCCATTGGGCTTCGGCACCGATCCTGCCGCCACCGGGTGGAACGCGGCGCGCCAGGCAGAGGCACTCGATCCCGCAGGCATTGTCGCTCAGGCACAGGTCATGTGTGCGACCTTCGGATTTCGCTCGATCAAACTCAAAGGGGGCGCTCTGGACCCCGAAATTGAGGTAGCATCGATCCTGGCGCTGCGCCAGGCCTTCGGTGACAGGATGCCACTGCGCATCGACCCGAATGCCGTCTGGTCCGTGGATACGGCGATCCGCTGGGGCAAGAAACTCGAGGGCGTTCTTGAGTACTATGAGGACCCGACACGTGGCCAGCAGGACATGTGCCGCGTGCGGCAAGCCATTGATATCCCACTGGCGACCAATATGTGCACAACATCCTTTGATGACCTGCCCGGAAGTGTCCGTTTCGGTTCGGAGGATATCATCCTTTCGGATCACCACTACTGGGGGGGCTTACGCGCCTCCATTGAGCTGGGTCGCTTCTGCCGGTCATTCGGCCTCGGGCTGTCGATGCATTCCAACAGCCACGTCGGCATTTCCCTTGCGGCCATGACCCATCTGGCAGCTGCGGTGCCAAACCTCACATACGCCGTCGACACGCACTATCCCTGGCAGTTGGATGAAGTCATCAAGGGCGGCGCATTGCAGTTCGAAGATGGCGCCCTCACTGTACCCGACGGCCCAGGCCTCGGGGTGGAACTGGATCATGAGGCTCTGCAGCGCCTGCATCAGAACTATCTCGATTGCGGCTTGAGTGATCGCAATGACGAGATCGAAATGCAGAAGGTGGAGCCGGGGTGGACGTTTCAGTCGACGCGCTGGTAGTGCGCCACGTCCAACCCCGCGCCCGCCGTTGGGCGTTGCTTGCTGTTGGTGGAAATGGTGAGCCGGGTGGGGATCGAACCCACGGCCAAGGCCTTAAAAGGGCCCTGCTCTACCGCTGAGCTACCGGCTCTTGAATCTTCATTTCCAGGAATGATGCAGATGTTGGGTGGGATAGGGAAAGTAGAGGCCCTCAAAAATAGAGTCAACGATGATCTCTCTGAGGTGATCTCCAGGAGGCAGTCAGCAGAGGCTCTCCCGCAGCCATTGCAGCTTACGTTGTTCGTGCAGATCGCCCCCCCCTTCGTGCTTGTTGTAGCGATAGATCTCAATGGATCGCTCAACGGCTGCGGGCAATCGATTGTAGGAGGCGAACACGGTAGAAGGTGGGCAGATGTCATCCCAGAGCCCCACGGAGTAGTAGGCCTTCTGCACCTGCGTGCGGGTCACGAGATTCATGTTGTCGAAATACGAGAGCGTATGAAAAGCCTCTTCGACACGCTCTGGATAGGCCTTCATGAAGTCGGTAATCTCCTCGTAGGGTCCCACGGCGATATCGACGGCACGCTCAAAGTGTGACAACCACGGGACATCAGGAGCCATGACCTTGACCCGGTCGCTCAGGCTGGCACAGGCGATGGCCAGGGCTCCTCCCTGGGATCCACCTGTCACGGCAATGCGGCTGGCGTCGACTTCTGCACGACCACACACGGCTTCCACGGCGCGCACCGTGTCCAGATAGAAGGCACGGAAGTAGTACTCATCACGATGCAGAATGCCATGTGTGATGAACCCCCGCCGGGCGCCATGCGTGGTATCGAGTCGCATGCCCGTGTGCCCCCCTTGTCCGCGTGAATCCATGATAAACACACAGAAGCCATTCAGTACGTGATGTGCATTGGTGTGCGGATAGGCACGCCCCCCCGAATAACCGATGAACCGCAGGACGGCCGGCCGC
>CALFPI010000720.1 GCA_937919035.1 uncultured Gemmatimonadaceae bacterium | reverse complement strand
CGGCGCGCCGCGTTCTTTCTCTTCGCCGCTCCCTTTGTCTACTGGATGGCCGGTGGTGGCTGGTTGCTCTTCGCCCTTCTTGCGGCTATTGCCGAAGCGGTTCGGCGTCAGCCACTGGCGGCCCTGTTCCGTCTCGTTGTCGGCGCTGTGCTGCCCTGGGTGGCGACGCTGACCATCTATCCCGGTACGCTGACGGATGCCTACCTGCATCTGCTGCCGGTGTCGGGGGACTATCTGCTGGGCGACCCGCGCGTTGGCGCTGCCGCCGCGGCCCTCTACCTGTTTGTCCCGATCGTGGCCCTGGTGCTGGCCTTCGGCCCCGCCGACGTGGAACGCACCCGCAGGTATCGAGCCGGAACATTGGCGCTGGCGCTGCTGTCGGTGATCCTCATCTACGCTACCTTCGACGTCAATCACCGGACCATGCTCGAGATCGACCAGCAGTCGCGACAGCGGAACTGGACTGGCGTGCTGGCAACGGTTGAAAAACTCACCGCCTACGACGTTCTCACGGTCTACAACACCCAACGTGCTTTGTGTTTCACCGGCCGCCTGTCTTCGGACCTGTTTGCCTATCCGCATCTGGAGAATGGGCCAATCTTCCTGCCGTCGCCGGAGGCGCCGCCACGATTCCTGGTTCTCGGCGACAACCTGCTGGATCTCGGCTACGTCAACAAGGCGGAACACATGCTGCAGGAGGCGCTGGAGATCCAGGGGGACCGTCCCTCGATCCTGCGCCGGTTGGTTCTGGTCAACGTCCTCAAAGGGCGCCCGCAGGCGGCACGCGTTTATCTGGGGCTGCTGGCCCGCTCGCCGCTGGATCGGCAATGGGCCGAACAGTACATGGCGGCACTGGCAATCGATCCGTTGCGCGCGGATGATGCCGAGATTGCCCGGCTGCGCAAGGTCATGATTGAAATTGACTATCCGGGTTTTTTCTCTCCGGAAGACATCCTGCGGCAACTGCTGGAGCGCAATCCTGACAACCTGCTGGCCTTTACCATGCTCATGGGCCACTACCTGCAGACGGCCCGGCCGGACAAGATCGTGCAGAACATTCGCCATCTGTCGAAGTTTCCGCAGGCCTTCCCCGGGACCACGTTGCCCCGATTGTACGAGGAAGCCATCATGCTGTGGGTGACACAGGTGCGCCTGCAGACCGGTAGCATCCCGGCGCTGCCGCTCCATGGCAGGCAACTGAGCGCCGCGACCCAGCAGCGCTACAGCGAATTCAGCCAGCTGCTGGCTGCACACAAGGGTGATGCCGCCGGCGCCAGGCGCGAACTGGCACGGGAGCACGGCGACACCTTCTGGTACTACTACCTCTATCGTGGATCCGAGGCGGGGGTGCCGATCACGAGTCGGGCGACCCAGACGGTTCGACTGTGATCTTCCGAGTGATCGCCCTGCTGGCTCTGCTGGTCGGTACGGCGGCGGCGGCGGATGCGACGCGGGAGCGTTGGCCGCACATTGATCCGGACTATACGGACGTTGTGATACCACCGAATCTGGCCCCATTGAATTTCATCGTGCGCGAACCGGGCACCAAGTTCCGTGTTCGCATCGGTGCAGTTGGCCGTCCGGCTGCCATCGAAATTGTCAGTGCCGAAGCCGACATTCGCATTCCCATCGATGCCTGGCGTCAATTGCTGGCGGCGAATGCGGGCAAGGACATCGAGGTCGTCGTCTCCACGCGCGCCGTCGATGGCACGTGGGAGCGCTTCCGACCGATTGTGAATCACGTGGCGCTCGACAGCATCGACAGCCATCTCGTGTATCGCCTGCTGAAACCACTGTACAACAAATACGTGCATATGGGGATCTATCAGCGTGATCTGGAGAGTTTCACACAGACACCGATCCTCGAGAACCGCCATGCCGAGAACGCCTGTCTCAACTGTCACACATTTCACCAGAACAAGCCCGATCCCATGCTGCTGGAAACGCGGGGAGGGCCGGGTTCACCGGTGTTGCTGGCTCGCGATGGGAACGTGGAAACCATCGATATGCGCACGGATTTCCATTTTTCTCCGGCTACGTACGCGACCTGGCATCCGGACGGCGACCATGTCTGTTTTTCGCTGAACAACGCGACACTGTTCTTCCACACCGACCCCAGCAAAGAAACCAGGGAAGTCTTCGACGCCACCTCGGAACTGGTGGTGTACTCCATCGCGGACAACATGGTGACGACGACACCGGCCATCTCCAGCGAGGCCCGGGCAGAGACCTGGCCCGAGTGGTCTGCAGATGGTCGGTATCTCTATTTCAGCAGCACCACAGTGACTCCCATCGAAGAGTACGCTGGCGTGCGTTACGACCTGATGCGGATTGGCTACGATGCGGCCAGTGGTGCGTGGGGTGAACTCGAGATGGTTGTGTCCGCAGCCGAGACGGGACTGAGCATCCTGCAACCCAAGGCG
>CALFPI010000719.1 GCA_937919035.1 uncultured Gemmatimonadaceae bacterium | reverse complement strand
TGGTACCGGAGGCGGGGCTTGAACCCGCACGGGGATTGCTCCCCAACGGATTTTAAGTCCGTTGCGTCTACCAATTCCGCCACTCCGGCATCTGCTCCAGATAACAGATTCTCTGGCCCGCCGACGCTCCCCGCCGACGGCGCCTATGACTCAGATGAGCGGGGTCGTGTCGTAAACGTTATACCGTGGCGCACCGAATCATCTCCCGGTTTCGATCGGCGTGATCGCAGCCAGCGCCTCTTCTTCATTACGCTGTGCCTGGTACAGATCCCAACGCGTCTGTAAACTCAACCAGAAGCCTGGGGACGTGTCCAGACACCGGGCGAGCCGTAGCGCTGTCGACGGGGTCACCCCGCGACGACGATTCACCAATTCGTTGATACGCTGGTATGGGACATGGATCGCGTCGGCCAACTCTCGCTGGCTCAGTCCCATCGGCACGAGGAACTCCTCCAGAAGCATCTCGCCCGGATGGGTTGGCTCGCGGTGTGTCGGCACTCGTACCATTGTCATTCCTCAGCCAAGGATTCCCGCCGAGTCACCCAGGTGACCCGAACCATACAACCAAAACGGCCCCAACCGTTTAACCGCAGTCGGGGCCGTTCGTGACGTTGGAGGCGGCGCCCGGAATCGAACCGGGGATAAGGGCTTTGCAGGCCCCTGCCTTACCACTTGGCGACGCCGCCCAAAAGACTTCGGCCTCAGGCCCCGGTCCTTTAAGCAGACAGACAAAGTACTGGGCCCGAAAAACGAAGTCAACGCCACGCCGCATTTCATCGACTCTGTGTCGGTGCTATATTCACCCCGTCACCACCCCGACTCACTTCCTGGATCGCCTTTTTACGCATGCGCCAGTATCTCGACCTCGTCCAGCATGTCCTCGATGTGGGCACAGATCGTGCCGATCGCACCGGGACCGGCACACGGGCCGTTTTCGGCCATCAGATGCGCTTTGACCTGAGCGCCGGCTTTCCCTGTCTGACGACGAAGAAACTGCACCTCAAGTCCATCATCCATGAGCTGCTCTGGTTCCTCTCCGGCGATACCAACATCGGCTACCTGCAGGAACACGGCGTCCGTATCTGGAATGAGTGGGCCGACGAGAATGGCGACCTGGGTCCCGTCTATGGCCGGCAGTGGCGCTCATGGGCCACGCCGGATGGTGGCACCATCGATCAGATCACCCGGCTGCTCGAACTGATCACCACTCATCCGGACAGTCGACGGATGATCGTCTCCGCCTGGAATCCTGCCGATATCGAGCATATGGCCCTGCCCCCCTGTCACTGCCTGTTTCAGTTTCAGGTCAGCGACGGCAAGCTGAACTGTCAGCTCTACCAACGCAGTTGTGATGTGGGCCTGGGCGTACCCTTCAATATTGCCTCGTACAGTCTGCTGACGATGATGATCGCCCGGGTTAGCGGCCTGACACCCGGGCATTTCGTCTGGACCGGTGGTGACGTGCACATCTATCACAATCACGTCGACGCATTGCAGGAGCAACTGACGCGTGAACCGCGCGAGTTGCCGCGGATGATGATCGAGGATCGGGGGCAGGATCTGTTTTCCTTCGCCTTCGACGACTTCGAACTCGTGGGCTACCGGCCCCATCCGACCATCCGTATGGCCATCGCCGTCTAGTGGCGCCTCTCATCGTCGCCGTACAGGGCGAACTCGGCAGCAACAGTGAACTGGCAGCGCTGGAGTATTTTGACGGTCGCGCCATCGGTATCCTGCCCTGCTATAGCTTTGCCGATCTGTTTGCCGCCGTCGACCAGGGCCGCGCCGATGCGGCCATGGCGCCCGTGGAGAACTCCCTCGCCGGCAGCATTCACGATGTCTGGAATCTGTTGCTGGATCATCACCCCCGCGTCGCTGGTGAAATCCGCCTGCGCGTCGTCCATTGCCTGATCGGTTTGCCCGGTGCCACCCTCGCCGATGTGCGGCGTGTGCGCTCTCATCCGCAGGCGCTGGCGCAGTGTGATCAGTACCTGGCAGCCCTGTCCGACGTAACAGTCGAAGCGGCCTACGACACGGCGGGCGCCGTGCAGATCATCAAGTCGGAGAATCAGCCGCAAGAGGCGGCCATCGCCTCCGCCCAGGCCGCCGCCGACCATGGCATGCAGATCCTGGCACAGGACCTGTCCGCAGCCGACAATTTCACGCGTTTTCTCGTATTGGGTGAGGGTGTGCCCAGTGTCGGTTCGTTGAAGTCGACGGTGATTCTGCAGATGGAGCACACCGCTGCCGCGCTGCCAGCTGTCCTTGGACGACTGGCGGCAAAGGGCATCGAGGTGCTGAAGGTGGAAACCTGCAAGAGCATCGGCCGCCCGTGGGCCTATAATGTGTACCTGGAATTTGTCGGCGGCACCGGTGGTCCCGCCGGGCAGGCGCTGGCGGAGATCGGCGATTTTGTCACGCACATACAGATCGTCGGCACCTATGCGACGGGCGTCGCCGCCGAGCCACGTCTGCACCGGCGCTAGACGCTTGCAGCGGCGGCCGGTGTAGACGGGCTCCGATCAGTCGGCTGCGATGCGCACAGCCTCCGGCATCGATTCGTCCACCCGCCACGCCCCGAGTTCGCCGTCCCCGTCCAGATCCGCGTGTACGACAACGGAGAAGCCTTCCGTCGCTCCGTGGCGCGCTTCAAAAGTGTAGAGCTCCATCCACGGCAGGTAGGCCCGGTACGTTGGATCGTCTGGGTGGAAATACTCACCTTTACGCGCGAAATGATCCATCTCCATCTCATAAAGTTGGAGCAGCCCTGCCTCCAGCTGGATTTCGCGCGCCTCCGGCGCTGTGATCCGGGCAAAACGCGCGATCCCAAGCCCACCAAGGATCGCCAGAATCACCAGAATTTCGGCCCACAGGATCCATCGCGGCGTCATTCTTCGACCTCTTCGATCTTCGGCACAACCAGGCTCACCTTGTCGCCCGCTGCGAGTTTCACGGTGCCATAGAGCGCGTAGGGCTCAGCCGCCCGGAAGGGTTCCACCTGCCCGGCATCCCAGAGGCCATCCTCGTCTCGATCAAACCACGCCGCCAGCAGGTACTCCCCCGGAACGAGGGACGTAAAGCGGAAGTGACCCAAAGCGGCGGCCGTGGAGTCGGCGGCGGACAGCATGACGGCAGCCCTCAACTTGTTCGTCAGGCGGATGCGGCCAAGCCCAGCGGTCTCACCAGGCCAGAGGGCTTGTCCGGTGATCATGCCCAGTGCTGTTGAATCCAGCAGATCGAAGCTGATACGCATCGTGCTGTCCTTCATGGCGTTGCCCACCCGATCCCGCAGCCCCTGCAGACTCAGTTCCAGCCTCTGTTGCCCCGGGACCAGGCTTGAGTCTGGCGCAAACCGCAAGTCGGTCCAACTGGACCAGGCCCAGTCGCCACTGGGGGCCGACGTCGAGTCCGCCGACGTCCAGCCCGTGGGTACTCTTGTTGTGTCCATCTGCTCGCTGAACAACAGGCTGATTCCCGCCGCCGCGGCGACGGGGCCGTCGGGCTCTGTACGGCTCACTGTCGGCGCCTTGGTATCCTCCCGGGCCGTGCCCCGCAATGGCTCCGACGGTACGGTCAGCAGCTGGCCTGCCCGTCGGACACGCAAACGATAGGTCTTGCCCTCCTGCTGCAGACTCGTGCGGACGTGCAGTCGCCGGGCATCCAGTGGATCCGCATGGATCTGTTCGATCGTCAATGGCTCGAGTTCGACCTGCAGATCTGCAAGGGCGATGGGCTGATCGGTCACCAGCAGAATTCGACGACGGTTGACGACGGTCGCCTGCACGATCCCCGGTTCGGTCTGGTGCGCGGCCAGGCGCTGGTCTCCCACCGATGTCACACCCTCGCCGACGACATCAATATCTGCTGCAGGCAGGGCGATAGCCTCGCCGGCATCGGGCTTCTGGTTGCGATTGCCGTCGAAGAAACCCACGACGCGATACCGGCTCTGTGCCAGCCGTTCGAAGCGGTAGCTGCCGTCGGCTCCGGTCTGCGTGACATAGGTGGGGGCGTCCCTGGCCGTGCGACCGTCGAAGGTCTCCAGGTCATAGGCCCATACGTAGGCGCCATTCTGCACGGCATCATCGGCGTTGATGATGCGCCCCTTGAGCTGACCCGAATCAAGACGCTCGCCGGTGGCAAAAGCGAAGCTGAAGGAAGCCTCCAACCGATTGCCCCGCAGATCGCGGGCGTCGGTGCCGACCGTTACGATATAGGTGCGCCCCGCGGTCAGACCGCGACGCGGACGGATGCGCAGCCGCTGCCCCTCCCAGTCCATGTGCAGCGCAGCGTTGGGCGCGACAAAAATCGCCTCCTCCACACGCTGACGATCCATAGCTTCGCTGAAGTTGATCGTGATCTCTGTGGCAAGAGCCACAGCCGTCGCATCAACAGCAGGGGTGTGGGCCGTCACGGTGGGTGCCGTACGATCCACCGGCCCCCCCATGGGCCGTCCCTGCTTGGCGCAACCCGCTGCCAGCAGCAGCACACACAGGATGCCACACAATTTGGCAGACAGTTTGGCAGACAGTTTGGCAGACAGTATGGCAGCCAGGCGCATCATGCCCTCGGGTGCGCCTGGCGATATCTGGCCAGGAGGGTTGCCGCATCGGTCCTCGCCATCTCCGGCGCATGTATGCTTTGCCGTCCGAGCAGGGCAGCGACCATTCCGGGATCCGCACCGGCGGCGACGAGGTGATGCTCGCAGGCAGCGCGCAACCTGGCCGGACCACGGCGGCGCGACTGGCTTTCCTGTTCCCAGCCACCCTCCGCCCGATCCAGGCCACGGACATAACACTCGACGATACGCTGCACGGTGCGTGGGCGCAGACGGCGGCCACGAGCGCTGATGAAGAGCGCCCCCGCGTCAACGGCGACCATCTCACGCTGCACCAGTGCCTCGGCGCGTTGCAGCAGGTACTGGCGCAAGGCTGCCGTCGCCGGTGCGCCGAGAGGTGTGTGCGCCGGCGTCGAACGATCCCGTTGCACTCGCAAACGCTCGCCATCCAGATCCAGGTGGCTGAGATTCAGCGCCAGCAGTTCGTCCAGTCGCAGGCCCGCGCCATAGAGCAGTTCCAGAATCGCGCGGTTGCGGGCACCGGTGAAACAGTCCCGTGCCGGCATCTGCAGCAGGGCGCGGATCTGTGCCGTCGTCAGGGGCGCCTGCGCCTGGGCCACCGCCGGCGGTTGCAGATCGCGGGCAGGATTGTCACTTCGAATCCCCTGGCGCTGCAGAAAGCGGAACAACGCGCGCATGGCAACCAGCTTGCGTCCGACCGTTCGCGGTTGCCGCCCCTCGGCCAGCAGATGGTCACAGAAAGCGCCGACATGCTCCGACTGAATCGATGTGACCGTCGGACCGGCAATGCAGGTGTGCAGGAAACGCGCGAACTGACCCAGGTCCGTGGCATAGGCCTGACGCGTCCGTGGCAGGACTCCATCCGCCCCCGACGCATCGAGAGCCGCGATGAATGCGTCAATGCCGACTTCCGTCGCCGATCTATGGGTCAACTGAGCGGTCAGGGGCGGCACGAATATGGGGCCTGCGGGGGTCACGTTGCCTGCGATTGTCGTCTCTTTGGCCGGTGACTCAACAACTCTGAGAGATTTTCCCATGCGGATGTCGCTGACATTCGTGCGAGCAGAAATACAATTCGGCCCGAGCTTGAGTGCCCGCGCCGGAGGTGTCGCAAGATACAGATGGGCCCGGTGATCCGCAACGAACGCTTGACGCTCTCTGCGCCGTATCTATTATGTAAAACAACAACAAACGCAAAGCAGCCCGGGAGCAAGAAAGCCCAGTGATTCCGATTCGCAGCGCTACCGAGATCGACAGCATCCGCGCCGCGTGTGCGATCGTGCATAAAGTGCAACTGGTACTCGAGGCCGCCGTCGCGCCGGGCGTCTCCACACAGCACCTCGATGAACTGGCAGAGGCGACCATCCGCGATCACGGCGGCGTACCTGCCTTCAAGGGCTACCACGGCTTTCCCGCCAGCATCTGCGCCTCGATCAACGCCGAAGCCGTGCACGGCTTTCCCCGGGCGGCGCCGCTGCTCGACGGCGATGTGGTCTGTGTTGATGTGGGGGTCAAGCTTGCAGGTTGGTACGGCGACGGCGCCTTCACCATGGGTGTCGGCACAATCTCCGAAGAAGCTCGCGGGCTGCTGGCCACCACTCGCGCCGCTCTGGACGCGGGCATCCAGGCATCTGTCGCTGGTGGGCGCCTGACCGATATCTCTCACGCCGTGGAACTGGCAGCCATTGCCGGCGGTGCCACCGTGATCCGCGAGTACGGGGGCTATGGCATCGGACGTGGGTTGCACGAGGATCCACACATCCTCAACTACGGACCACCGGATCGGGGTCCGCGCCTCAAAGCGGGACATGTATTCGCCATTGAGCCCATCCTCAGTCTGGGATCGGCCGATGTCGAAGTCGCCGCCGATGGCTGGACGACGATCACCACCGATGGCAGTCTGGCAGCCCATTTTGAACATACGGTGGCTCTCACCGCCGACGGCCCCTGCGTTCTCACCTTGCCGGCGGGGCAACCTGCGGTGGGCGTGCCCGCTTGAAAATCACGTTCCTCGGCACAGGCACCTCGGTCGGTGTACCCCGAATCGGCTGTGAGTGTCCCGTGTGCACCTCGGCAGATCGGCGCAATAAGCGGATGCGTTGTTCGATTGTCGTCGAGTATTT
>CALFPI010000718.1 GCA_937919035.1 uncultured Gemmatimonadaceae bacterium | reverse complement strand
ACCGATGCACAGTGACTTGTTGAGTACGCGCGGGAAGGGATGCGCCGGATCGATGACGATGGGCGTCAGGATCGGCTCCAGCTCGCCACGCCAGTACTGACGAATGAAGGCGAGATGTTCGCCCTGCACACTGGAGACACTGAGCAGATGGATGCGTTCCGCCGCCAGAGCCGGCAGCAACTCCTCATTCCAGCAACGGTATTGGGCCGCGACCAGCTCATGCGTTGTCCGGGCGATGGCGCTGAGTTGCTCGTCTGGTGTCAGGCGGTCCGGCGCGGTGCTGGCGCCGCCACTTTCCTGGATCTGCATGAGGCCGGCCACGCGGACTTCAAAGAACTCGTCGAGGATACTGGCGACGATGCCGAGGAAGCGTACACGTTCCAACAGTCGATTGCTGGCATCATTCGCCTCTTCCAGAACGCGACGATTGAAGTCCAGCCAGGACAACTCACGATTGATGTAGTACTCGGGACGGGACAGGTCGACTGCCACAGAGCTTGTCTCACGAAGTTGGTAGAAGGGTAGCGTCGCGCCGCAAGGCGTATGGCTCAACGAGCGCCCTGAGCCATACGCAAAGCTATGGGGACCAACAAGATGGAGCAATTTCTCAGGTGCTGTACCAGTGCCTTTCGATGAAACGGCGATCCAGCATCGCATTGCTCAGAACCGACGTCGGGTCGAAGGGTTCCCCTGCAGGGGGAATGATTCCCGCCGTGAATTCGATGCACAGGGGGCCATCGAAGCCGGCCGCCCTCGCGTGCGGCAGGAATCGCCGGTAGTCGGTCCAGTCACCCTCCTCCAGCAAGGTCATGGTGCGACTCTGGTCGCGGTTTTGGACGTGCAGATGCCTGACGTGATCACCGAGGGCATCAAAAGCGGCAATCGCAGCACTCGTGTCGTCATCTGCGTACGGCTGGAAACAGATGCCGACATTGCCGCAGCCTTCCAGTTCGCTCAGGAGTCGGCGGGTGCTGTCCAGGTTGTCACAGAGTGTGCCATCGTGGGTCTCAAGGGTGAGTGTCATACCCTCGTGGCCCACACGATCAGCCAGGTCCCGCAGACGCCCCAGTGTCCGCTCCCGGATGGTCGCGTTGGCATCGACGCTGGCGACACGTCCGGGAAAGATCTTGAAGATGGTTGCCCCGAGGGCCGCACTGGCTGTGACGACGCGCTCCAGGCGTGCGACCTCCGCCTCATCCTGCGGCCCGTCGTAGTGAAACGAGGGGTAGGCGCCGACACCAATGGCGTGCATCGACCTGGAGGCCAGCGCCTCGGCCAGACGGGCTATGCCATCCGGGTCCATCCGGTCCACGTGGTAGCCCCACAGTTCAAGGTCCTTGAAGCCAGCCTCGTCGATCCCTTCGAGCAGGTCCACCAGGGGCCGACTGAGAACGCGATCGGGCGTCCAGCGGTTGGGTTCCAGCATGATCGTGTTGAGCAGCAGGTCCATACCGGTTCACGTCCTTCCTTTGACCCCGAGGGGGTCGTGTCTGTTCTTTTGCACGCAGCCTGACCTGGCCCGGCAAAACATAGCCCCGGCAATTTCCGCCTACCAGAGAGAACCGGTCGACCGATGCCCGAACGCGTCAAGATCCTTGTACCCGGCGATGATCCGCCGCAAACTGCCAACTCGCCCCATCTGACTCGCCTGCAGGTCTATGGTGATGTAACACTGTACAGCACCCGCCCGGCAACCAAGGCCGAACAGCTCGAACGTGCCCACGGGTTTCAGGTGATCATCAATTCACGTGGTTCCGTCACCTGGCGCGAGGCGGATATGCGCGCGCTCCCGGATCTGAAAATGATCACCACCTGCTCGATCGGCACGGATATGATCGATCTGGCGGCGGCAAAGGAGCTGGGTATCGTGGTCTCCAACCAGCCCGGACGTACAGCCCCTGTTGTGGCCGAGCATATGTTTGGCCTGCTGTTCACAGTGGCCAAGCGTGCCGCATTCCAGACGGCCGAAATCCGCGCCAGCCAATGGACGAGGCGGGTGAATCTCGGTGTGCAGGGCAAGGTCCTCGGTGTGGTCGGCACCGGTAATATCGGCGCGGAGATGGCCCGTCTCGGCAATGCCCTCGGCATGGACGTGATTGCCTGGACGTTCCACCCGACGCCGGCACGGGCGCGGCAGCTCGGCCTCCGTTTTGTGGAACTCGACGAACTGCTTGAGCAGTCCGACTACGTCAGTCTGCATGTGGCGCTCTCGGCAGAAACCCGGCACCTGATCGGCAGGGAGCAACTGGCACGCATGAAGCCCGACGCCGTGCTGCTCAACGGGGCTCGTGGCCCGGTTGTCGATCTGGACGCTCTCGCCGAAGCCCTGGATGGCGGGCGCCTTGGTGGCGCCGGTCTCGACGTCTTCCCCGACGAGCCCTTTCTGGCCGACCATCCGATCAAACATTGCGAGCAGGTGGTACTGACGCCGCACGCAGCCGATCAGACTCCGGAAGGGGTCGACCTGCTGAATGGCGGCGCCGTGGACAATGTCATCGCTTTTCTTGAAGGCAAACCGCAGAACAACGTCGCCAGATAGATGGCGAAAAAGGGGGGTACCATGTTCACATCACTGAGTCCTGGCGCGATCGGCGTCCAGGTAGACAACCTCGAGCAGGGCTTGAGCCTTGCCGCCCGGCACGCTTTCGACGGCTACCACTTCGCCATCGGTGAGGCCCACGATCTCGGCGTGGCCCGCGTGCAGGAAATGTCGGAGGCGTCGGGTGTGCGTCTGTCCGCCTTCGGCTTTCCGCTGAACATCCGTGCCGACGAGGAAACCTTCGAGCAGGGCCTGGCGGCATTGCCGGCACTGGCACAGACCGCGGCCGATCTGGATGTGCGGCGTACCGCCACCTGGATCACGCCTGCCTCCGACGAACTGAGCTACGCGGACAATATGGCTCTGCATGCCCGGCGCCTGCAGCCGGCGGCGGCAATTCTCGAAGATCATGGCATCCGGCTGGGCCTTGAGTACGTCGGGCCGAAGACGAGTCGCACGGGCAAGAAATATGAGTTCGTGCACACAATGGACCAGATGAGCGAACTGTGTGGTGCCGTGGGCCACGGTTGCGGTTACCTGCTCGACGCCTGGCACTGGTATACGGCGCATGAGGATGCCCCATACCTGCAGCGTCTGTCACCCGACCAGGTCGTCGATGTGCATGTCAACGACGCGCCCGAAGGACCGGTGGATGAGCAGCTCGACAACCAGCGGTGTCTGCCGGGAGAAACCGGCGTCATCGATATCGCCACGTTTCTCGGCTCGCTGAAGTTGATTGGCTATGACGGCCCGGTGATGGTGGAGCCCTTCAGTCAGGCCGTCCGCGACATGGCTGCGGACGAGGCTTGCGCGGCAACCCGTGAAGCCCTGCGCCAGGTCTGGCTTGAGGCCAGGCTTACCTAGGCAGCGTGCCTCGTATTGCCCATGTAGTGCCCACGGATCGCATCGCCTGGCTGCTGCTGCGCCGGCGACTGGTGCGCCTCGCCGCAGCAGGTTGCGAGGTGCACGTGCTCTGCGGTCGCGCTCCCGACTCCGGGGCGGCGGATGGTGTCGACTACGAGGCCGGATTTTCTGCGCTGGGTCTGCAGGTCCATTACCTGCCATTCGAGCGTGAGATCTCGCCCTGGACCGACGTTCGCTGTGCGGCGGCACTGTACGCTGAAATCCGCCGCGGCGGCTACGACATCGTGCACTCGCACAATCCCAAGGGTGGCCTTCTGGGGCCGCCGATGGCGCAGTTCGCCGGCGCCCCACACGTGCTGCACACGGTGCATGGCTTTCTGTTTCACGATCGCATCAAGGGCCTGCATCGACTGGCGGCACTGGCCGCTGAACGCTGGACGGCAGGCTGGTGCGATCACCTGTTGTTTCAGTCGGAAGAGGATCTCGACTTTGCCCGCAGCCACCATTTCAAGGTGGCCCGTCGCCTGCATCTTGTCGGTAACGGGGTGGATGAAACCTATTTCGACCCCGCCGCTGACGGCTCCGCCGGTGAGCGGATCCGCACCGGGCTCGGGTGGACACCTGATGACCTGGTGATCGGTACCGTCGGGCGTGTTGTGCGGGAGAAAGGCTATCTCGAATTCTTCGAAATGGCGGGGCAGATCGCTCGCACTGAGCCGCGGGCTCGTTTTCTCGTGGTCGGACTTTTTGAACCCGAGCAGTCCGATGCTCTCGACCCCTTCGCCCTGGCCAAGGCGCACGGCATCGATGATCGCTGTCACATCCTGCAGGGCCGTGACGACATGCCCGCCCTCTACGCGGCGATGGATCTCTTTGTGCTGGCATCACATCGTGAAGGGCTGTCAAAATCGTTGCTCGAGGCGACGGCCATGGCCACGGCGGTGGTGACTTGTGACATACGTGGATGCCGTGAGATCGTCATCGATGGTGCTACGGGCCGGTTGGTGCCCGTTCGAGATTCTGCAGCGCTGGCCGAATCTGTTGCCGCTTTGTTGCACGACGATGCTCTGCGCCGATGCATGGGTGCAGCGGGCCGGGAGCGCATTGTCGAGCGCTACACGGAAACCCGAGTGGCGCAGCGGGTGCTGGATCTATACACCGCCCTGGTCGCAGGGCGCGACCGCTGTTGAGTCGTGCCTGGGCGTGGGTGAAATCCGGGCCGAAAGAGGCCCGGGCCGCCTTTGCGGCTCCGGGCGCTCTTCCGATCCTGCGAAAATCAAGGACTCCCTGCTATGGCTGGTTCGGAGGTGCGAACCAGGCCACTGTCCTCGAAGGTTGGCCGACTGTCATGCCGCCGACACCCACGAAATACGAGGGCTACCTAGAACCGAACTGACAGACTGCTGCGGATGGTAGTTCCCGTAAAGCCGAACTGATTTACTTCCCACGGGTACTCGAACCGGCCACCCAGGTCGGCTTCAAAATCACCCTTCGCGTCGAGCTTGTCCGGATAAACGTCGAGAAGATTATTCACCGCCAGATTGATCCCGAACATCTCATTGACCTGATAGTTGAGTATCAGATCTGTCAGCACCTTGGCGGAGAAGGTCTGGTCCGTCGTGGCGTCGTAATCCTTCGTGGCATCACCGTTGGCATGCCGCCATGTGACTTCCCCGAACCTCGTGTTGTTGAGAGCTGCCGACAGGTTGCGGATGTGATAACTGAGGCCAAGTGTGATCTTCTGCGAGGGCCGGGCCGTCTCGATACGAGACTGTTCCTTGCGATCGAACAGGTTCACGCCGGCCGCAGCGATCGGCGCGGGCGTGGCAATGGCACCGACAATTTCCGTCGAATTGAAATTGGCAGCCACATTGATGTCCAGTCCGCCGGGACCCAAATCCACACCGGGTATATCGACGACGACATCGACACCCTTTGTCTTGGTGTCGACGGCGTTGGCGAAGAATTTCAGACTGGTAACATTCGCGTCGGCGAGAATCTGATAGACTTGTGTTGATTCGTCGCTGGATGTAATGCTACTCGAATACACGATCCGATCATCCACGGCGATGTTGTAGTAATCCACGGAAGCATACCATCCGGGCAGTGGCTTGAAGGCCATCCCCAAGGTGAAGTTGGTTGACGTTTCTTCCTTGAGTTCGCCCACGCCAAGTGATCTGACGACCGCACTCTCGTTGTTGTAGGTGCCCTGATTCGAAATCGTACCGGCCGACAACAGCGTCTGAATATTGCTCATGAAGACCTGGTGAAGCGATGGCGCCCGAAAGCCTGTCGACAGCGACGAGCGTACCGAAAAACGATCATCAGCCATCTTGTAGCGGCCATTCGCACCCCACGTGACACTGGTACCAAAGTCACTGTAGTTCTCAAATCTGGCGGCCAACCCGATGAGCACATCGTCATTCAGGTCATAATCCGCATCGGCATAGAAGCCGATATTTGACCTGTCCTCATCGACGGCATTCTGCGGCTGAATTCCCGGGAAGGATTGCACGCCACCACCGGTATAGGAAGCCTCATCGCCGCTCGTGGCAACAAAGTTCTCGATGCGATACTCCGTTCCCAGACCGAGAGATACCTGAGCGAAAGTTTTCGCTACATCGAGATTTACCAGCGCATGACCGAACTCATACCCCCCCGGCTTGAACGTGGTGGGACTGTCTGCACCCAGGTCCATGTTCAGGGAGTTGTCTACCGTGTAGTCAACCGAATTCCTTCCCGAGCCGATGCTGACATCAAAATCCCAATCCATCTTTATGCCGCGAATACCGGCCGTCAGTGAATTGTCGGTGATATCGGTTTCGAAGGTTGGTTGGAAGCCATTCGCTTTGGCCCCTGGAATGAGATTGCAGCAGTCAGAGACCCCGGGCCAGTAGGGGGTTCGATAGAGCGCGTAGCTCGTGCCGGTTCGTTGCGTGAGCCCGGTAAAGGCATACGGTTCGGTCTGCTCTTTCAGATCTTATGAAGCGTTC
>CALFPI010000717.1 GCA_937919035.1 uncultured Gemmatimonadaceae bacterium | reverse complement strand
CGCCAGGACATGCGACTCATCTCGGTCCTCATGGGCGGTCGCACCGAGAAACAGCGGGAACGAGAAACTTCACAACTGCTCAGTTGGGGCTTCAACCACTTCACCAAGGGCCCCATCGCGGTCCCCGGTGAAACTCTCGGCGCCGTGCCCCTCGACTGGGGGATCGAACCGGAGGTATCGGCGGTGCTGGCCGATACCGTCATCGCCGTGTTGTCCGAGGAGCAGCGCCAGCGCATCAAGCGCGACGTTGAACTGCCGACACTGCTCGACGCGCCCGTGACAGCAGGAGACTCCGTTGGCACGCTGCAACTGAGCCTCGATGACCGCGTGCTGGCTCGAGTCAATCTCGTGGCGGGAAAGACCGTGGCACGCATGAGTCTGTGGGAAAAACTGATGAGCTACTTCTGACGCTATTTGTGGTAGTTCCCACCCCGCAGCATGTCGAAGGATCGGTACAGCGCTTCCAGCAACAGCAGTCGCGCCAGGCCATGGGAGAACGTGAGGGACGACAGCGACCAGCGTTCGCGCACCTCGTTGTCGACGCCGGCGGGCATGCCGTCGGCACCACCGATGGCAAATACCAGGTGCGACTGTCCGCGCTGCAGCAGATCACCCACGTGGGCCGACAACTCGACGGAGGTATAGGACCGGCCGTCGATGTAGAGCCCCACCGGATACGTATGCGTCAGCAGCCGCGCTGGCAGGCCATCCGTATCCCGCCACTGCCGGACGATCTCCAGCGCTACGGTGCCGTGACCGGAAAGGCGACGGACAAATTCTTTCTCCGCTTCTTCGTATCCTGTCCGACCCTTGGCGAAGCTTACGATCGTCAGATTCATCAGTAGTTGTCGGGACGGATCGACAGCGCACGGTCCGTCAACGGCATGGGCACACGCGCCCCATGGGCCCGGTGCGACGCCACCAGCCCAAGAATGATCTCCTGGCTGCGGCAGGCCACCTCGATGCCGCCCTGCGTCGGTGCGTCGTCATCCAGAGCGCGCACGAGGTCATCCATGGCGCGTAACGTGCCACTCTCGATCGGTACGTTCGGTCCCACGGCATCTTCGAGATCACCATGCTCCCCCACGCGCCGCCACGTGTAGCTGGAACCATTGGACAACGTCCGCAGTTTTCCCTGGGTGCCGCTCGCTTCAAACTCGTAGCCCCCGGCAGGGACCAGACTGCCGGTGACACCATTGGCAAAACGAATGGTCCCGGTCTCGATGGGCGGATCCAGCGTCAACCGGTCGCCATCCCAGTCTGCCGCTTCGAAACGGGCCGTGCCCTGCACCCAGTCCACGGGTCCGTCTCCGGCGAGCATCAGCAGCATATCTGCTGCGTGGGTGTGTCCCCACTGTGCTGCGGAGGCGCCGCAGTAGGCGATGACGGCCTGCAGTTCACCGATCTGTCCGGCGGCGATCATGTCGAGAAGATTGCGGTACATGCGGACATAACGACGCTGTGCCCCATAGTTGAATTTCACCCCGTGCTTGTGGATGGCTGCCGCCATCCTGTCCGCTTCGGCCATCGAATTGCACAGGGGTTTTTCACAGTAGATACCGCGGACTCCGTGTTCAGCGGCGAACTGCGTGATTGGCGCGTGCGGCGACGGACGTGTGGCGATGCAGACGATATCCAGACCCTCCTGGCGAATCATCTCCTCCGGATCTTCGTATGCGGTCTGCGCGCCAAAGCGACTGCGCGCTGTCTCCGCCTTGTCAGCGACGGGATCACTCACGGCGACGAGGTCGGTGCGCTCGCAGGCAACAACGGCGGCGGCGTGCGAATAGGGCAGGAACAGTTTGGCATTGGGCCGGTCGCGCACCTCGTCATCAATCGTGGTGCCCATGCGACCACAGCCAACGAGTCCGACACGGTAGGTTGGGGCCATGTTTCCTTTAGCTCCTGTTTGCTGTTGGCGGGCGAATCTGCTCTTGCCGTCCCCCGCCGCCATGGGTAAATTCGTAACCGCTTCTGAGATGGGCGATTAGCTCAGATGGTTAGAGTGCCTGCTTGACATGCAGGAGGTCACTGGTTCAATTCCAGTATCGCCCACCATTATAATGAAAAGGGTCCCCGGGCTTTGTGCTTGGGGACCCTTTTTTCTGTTTCATCGAGGCGGCAACTGCTCGACGGGTGCTGCACCCGCCACGGCTTGGAGGATGGCCAGATCTGGACTCTCCGGGCGGCTTTTTCGTCCTGAAGCAGTGAAGCCCTCACCGCGCACAACTGCTGTCGTCTTGTGGTAGAATCTGCGCTTGAGAAAGCTACGCCACCACCACTGAGTAGCTCGTGCTCCTGCCACCACCTGGCTCTTTCTTGAGGGCATCGCGGCCGATGAGATCGGTAATGTCTCTGTGGGCTGTGTCCTGAGAGCATCCAGCCAGCTTTGCCCATTTGCTGGATGTCAGTTTGCCCTCGAAGCCATCCAGGAGTCGGTTGAGCACCTTGATCTGCCGCTCGTTAAGGGACTCGGCCGCAAAGCGCTGCCAGAAGCGTGACTTGGCCAGTACCTGGCCGACGATCCCCTCGGCCCCTTCGATGGCACTGTGCAAGCAGCGTAGAAACCACTCTTGCCAGTCAGTGATGTCCGGTCCGCCCTTCTGTGTCGCCTCCAATATGGCGTAGTAATCACTGCGCTGGCTGCGAATCTGAGACGACATGCTGTAGAAACGCTGTGGACTTTCCTCTGACCGGGCAAGAGCCATATCCGTGATGGCACGAGCGATCCGTCCATTGCCGTCGTCGAAGGGGTGGATGGTGACGAACCAGAAGTGTGCAAGGCCGGCAGCCAGCAGAGGATCAATGGACAGCCTGTCGTGGAACCAGCTCAGGAACCGTGCCACCTCTGCATCCAGGCTCCCGGCAGGCGGTCCATCAAAATGGGTTCTCTCCCGACCGATGGGACCGGAGACAACCTGAATCGGTCCTTCGCGCCACCGGCCGACGACGACCTTGTTCATTCCACTTCGGCCTGTCGGAAACAGTGCCGCGTGCCAGGCGAACAGACGCTCGGTGGTCAGTGGCTGCTCATAGTTGATCGTGGCATCGATCATCATCTCTACGACACCCTCCACGTCCCGGCCTGCCGGCACCAGGCCACCGACATCGAGACCGAGGCGTCTGGCAATCGAAGACCTTACCTGGTCGTGTGGTAGATGTTCACCCTCGATCTCGCTCGACTTGATGACATCATCGGTAAGCGTATGCAGCTGTGCTGCCCTGCGCAGATCGAATCCAATATCGTCCATCTTGCCCAGGAGGCGGCCCTGGTCCCGCGAGACCCTTGCCAATAGTGGAGACAGGCTGGCATCCTCCCAATCGATCTCAGGCCATTGTTCAAGTTCCCAGATATATTTCATACCATTCAATCTCCGCAGAATATGCGGATAAAATGGTTCCTTGACTATGAACTGGCAAGCAAACTCCGAGAATTATGCGGAGAAAAAGTTGCTATTCTCCGCACGGCCGCAGCGATGGCTGACTTCGAGGAAGTTGGTGACATGTCTCCTCGAAGAGCGGGGTTACATTTGGGTTACACCTCTGTAACTTGTTGTTTTTACTGGCAACAGTACCCGCTTGACACGCAACAGGTCGGTGCATGGTTCAATTCCAGTATCGCCCACCATAGTACTGAAAAGGGTCCCCAGGCTTGGCGCCTGGGGACCCTTTCTTATTTCAGCGTCGCTTTCTGATCGCGACTCTTCTCACCGCAACAGCAGCAGCTTCCGCGTCTCCACCTGCTCTCCTGCCGTGAGCCGGTAGAAGTACACGCCCGACGCCAGTTTGAGTCCGGCATCGGTCACGCCATCCCATCGCACCGAATACGATCCCGCCTCACGATGGCCAGTGACAAGGGTCGCCACTCTCTGCGCCGCCAGGTTGTAGATCGCCAGTTCGATCTCCTGTGATTGCGGCAGGCCGAAACGGATCGTGGTCTCCGGGTTGAAGGGGTTGGGGTAGTTCGGCCCCAGCACGAAGCCGATCGGAGCGGAGATCTGCTGGTTTTCCACCACGGCCGTACTCACACCGGGCACCGACAGATCGGCGACGAGGCGTATGTCTGCCAGGTAGAAGGTGCCTTCCTGGCGCCCCCAGAAAGTGATCTTTTCTATGGGCTCGCTCTTGCCACGTATGCCGAGCGCGGCCAGTGGCACTTCGATCTGCTGCCACGTCGGGCTCTCCATCTGCACGCTGCTGCCCACGGCGCCTGACGTGCCCGACACTTTGAGCCGCTTGTCGTTGACCTGGAGATCGAGCGTCGAGAGCGAGCCTGCATCGGCGGCATTGTCACCGGGATGAAAGAGGAACTGTAAGGTGGTGTAGCCCATTGGATCGATCGGAGTCGACCGCCGCAGGTCCAACCACCAGTTCGCCGAGCCCTCGTAAACCAGGACCTGCGGGCCCGCGCTTTCAGTATCCTGGGCGGGCGGAGGCGTCGTGCCATCGGTAGCCACGTCGACGCCGCGTTGCGCGCTCAGTTGCCAACCTGCCGCCAGGGACTGCGTCAGAATGGGGAGAGCGGCATGCGGAAATACGGCAACCCCGTGTTCCACCGGATAGCTGTACGGCGTGCCTTGCGACTCCTGTTCAAATGTGAGCGTGAGTTCTTTTGTACCGCTGGTTGCAGACACCTCGAAGGTTGCCTGCATCTGAAACGTGCCATCCGAATCGGGCGTCAGCGGTATGTTGGCGGGCCCGCCGAGGTCGCTCAAATCGGCCCGTATCGCGTGGGTCTGCGTCTCCCCATCCAGCCGCGGCGGGCGCACGGTGGCGCGCAGCGTGACACGCGTTCCTGCCACCAGGGTATCCGGTGCCAGCGCGATGAGCGGCGGTTGCCGCATCGGCACGGCCGAGAATCCCCGCGAGGCATCGGCGAGGAAGTCTTGCCTGATGGCGGCAGGAAATGGATGGTGGCTGTCGTCGGTCAAATAGAGGGTATGATCCCAACCCTCGAGAGCCGCGACAAAGCTTGCAGCCCTCCTGAGTTGCGCATCAGTATCGGAGCGCCCTTGCCAGACCCAGATGTGCGTGGGATACCTGTTGGCGTCGTAAGAACGGACCAGCACATCCAATTCGGCGGGGGCTCCACCCTCAAAGACTCCGACGAGGCTGAACACGTTCGCTCGCGACAATTGCAGTGCAGGGCCTGCGCCGGCGGAGTAGCCGGCGATCGCCCGGTAGGCTCGCAAGGGAAGGATGCGGAAGTTCCTCTCCACATACGGTAGCACATACTCGTAGAACTGCGCCGCCGAGGGAACTTCAATGATGATCAGGGGATCGATCTCGCCCCTCAGGATGCGGCTTTCGGCGTAGCCCGTCCACGTTGGGGCAAAGGGCCCGGCACTATGCGGCAACAGATAGAGCACCGGGTATGCCTGATTGGACTCGTCATACCCGGGGGCAAGTAGACAGAGATGTTACTCTTTGCGAGCGTCTGTGGGTCAGAGATCGTATGACGCGATCTCGAAGAGGGCGATAAATCCAGCCCATATGTGAAGCTGCTGTCGAGCCCGCTGGACTGACCATCGGGATGTCTGACGGCTACGCCCACTGTCGCCACCGGGTGTGGATGCCGGGGGGTGACAACCTTGATCTGAACCGACGATCTGTACTCCACTTGTTCGCCTGCCAGCTCACCGAACCAGACGGTGGCACCGGGGTCAAAGTTCTTCCCGTATATGTTCACGATGGTGCCACCCGCTGAGGTACCAAGGTCTGGAAAGATACTGGTCACGATGGGTGCCGCATTCTGCGCCGCAACGGGTACGCAACAGAGGCCGACCAGCACGGTCAGCGTACTGGCAAGAAAAGAGCGTTTCTGTAGTCGAATGATTGCCCACTTTTGGGTTCAGGGAATGGCTACGGCGCGAACTTCTAAATGCGCCGGTTGCCCACATCGGCGACGTAGATGAAGCCGTCGCGACCGCGGTCCATGGACAGGGGAAAGAAGAACTCTCCAGCGGTGAGCCGGTAGAAGTATACACCCGATGCCAGTTTGAGTCCGGCATCGGTCACGCCATCCCATCGCACCGAATACGCCCCCCCCTCACGATGACCCTGCACAAGCGTCGCCACCCTCTGCGCTGCCAGGTTGTAGATCGCCCGTTCGTTCTCCTGCGATTGGGGCAGGTCGAAACGGATCGTTGTCTCCGGGTCGGAGCGGAACTGCAACGTGGAGTAGCCCATTGGATCGATCGGGGTCGGCGGCCGTTCAGTAGAGCCCGACCTTCAATCCAGCCTCCCTGAAGGCCCCCAAGTATTCACGCACGAAATCGCGTCCGGGAGCCTGGCTGGCGACGCTGTAGTTGGTGTATCTGGAATTCCACAGACAGAAGCCATCGTGATGGCGCGCTGTGAGGACGGCGTACTTCATGCCCGCGCTGGGCGGCGGATCTGATCTCTCATGTGCCAGAACCCTTGTGGCAGACGAATCAGCCGCACCCGTTGTGACCAGGGCTTGGGTTCGACACGGGCCTGCTCGGGCACTGCCAGAATAGATGAGCCATCGGCCAGCGTCACCAGGCGGTGATCAGCTGGCGCCACGAACACCAACTTGGGCACAAATGCAATGGGCCTGGATATGCCGTCAGCTTTCAGGGCCAGCAAGTCGCCCGAGAGACGTGTGGTGACAATGGTGCCAGCGGGCGTGAAGGCGATACCATCCATGGCGCCAACGCCGTCGACCAGTGGTGCAGGCATCTGCAACAGGGGAAAATCCGTTGCAGGAATCCGATATACTGCTTCACCCCCTGGTTTACCGCCGCCCATTGTCACGACATATAACGCGTCCTGGCTCGGCCAGTAGCCGACGCCATTTGGGACACCCGGGATGGCGGTGTCCGTGACATACAGGTTTCCACCGCCATCGATCGCCGCCCGGACCAAGATCGATGCCGCCGAGCCTGGCGCCAGTATCCGGGTCAAAGAACAACACACCCGTACCCAGTGCCTTCGCGTCGGTCACCGACTCGCCCGACTCGTTGACCTGCAGCGAAATGCCCACGTTCACCAGCAGCGTCCCCTGCGGATAACGCGCCGTGGCCTTCGGCAGAATGCCCAGTCCCAGCGGTCCATTCAGGTCCGCGATGAATCTCATCCTTACCATCTCCGCCCGACCGCTGGGCGACATCCTGAGTTTGCTGATGACACCAGCACCGGTGAGGAACCCCACCTTCCCGCGATCGGATCCGTATAGACCAGACCCACAATTGCTTACGAACAGCGTCCTGCCATCCAGGCTGTAGGCGACACTCTCGGGCCGCTTCGACATCCTGATCAGTGCTGCCAGGGGCGGCGACCGGGCCATCGGGCCCTTCCTTGAGATGGACATGGATGGCTATCAGGCTTCGTTCGACAAGCTGTGGGGCTACGCCAACGTCGTCCGCTTTGGCACACAGCACCTGAGCGAAAACGGCACCATCGTGCTCGTCAGCGGCACGCCGGCGCGGCGCGCCAAGCCGGGACAGGTGTCGCTCGCCTCGGTAGGCGCCGCCATCGAGACCTTTGTCCGCAACGTCGCCTCCGAGATCGCACCGCGCCGCCTGAATGTGGTGTCACCGGGGTTCATCGATACACCGATGGTTCCGCTCAAGGGCAAGGAGCGCGAGGAATTCTACACGAAAAACACCGCCACACATGCGATTCCCCGGGCGGGTACCGCCGAGGAAGTGGCCCAGGGCATTCTGTTCCTGGTCGAGAACGATTTTGTCACGGGAACGACCATCGACGTGGATGGAGGGTGGTTGCTCTCATAGCAGCGAGCACTCCGTTGAGTGAACACTCACCCTCGGCAACATCGTCTTCGACACGCTGGCGATCTCCTCAGGCGGGCGCTATGCAATCGAAGCCTGGATCCGCACCGCCTCTCGGAGTTGGCCATGGCGACCCAGGAGGTCGCCGCGCTGACGCCCAAGACAAGATCTGAACCTCTGTGGGACATCGGTAGGCCGATCGTTGTCCTTCTCGATTGGCTGCGCAAGTGCCACGTTGAGCTGCTCGAACATGCCACGAAGGATACAGCGTGCGAGGAAGCGGCTTCGCTTGTTAGTGAGTGGCTTGCGGCGCCAAGGTGCTTTGGTTGGGTCGTCGATGTTTTGGGTGAGACCAATCCCAGTTGCACCAGCAGATTGTGTCCGCAGCTCTTGGCGGGCCATCGCTGGACCTCAGGGCATCGTGGTCGAAGCCACTTGTAGCCCGTTTTGCGGCTGACGCCGTATCGGTCACACAGATCTTCATCGAGTAGAGTCCACGGTGCATGTCGGCGCTGTGCTTTACGCCCTAATAATGGATCGACACACCAATTTTGACCGTCCTACGAGGACGCGGAGGAAGAAGATGGGGAACGTATTCCGCGCACATCGTAGCCAACAGCTCAAGGCTCGAGAAACGAGGGGAGACTGACCGTCTCGATCTTCTCGAAGGACTGGAAATCCGCCTCGTTCAAGGTCACCAGATGGCGGATTCCGCTGGCGAACATCGTGGCCACGATGTTCGCGTCGTGGATGCGTTTCCCAGCCAGCCCGTGGTCACGGATCAGCTTCTGCAGGCGCTGTGAGACGATCTCGGTCTCGTCACAGAACTGGAAAGGGGGTCGGGTGAACACATCGATGTTCGCCAGGGCGTCTTCGGTGAGCAGCCCCAGGCCATTCACGCCGACCGGTCGGGTGGCCACGACGAGGTACTCACGGACGACCTGGCCGCTCAGCGCGACGTGTCGGTCGCCGCGGGCTGCTTCTTCGAGGAGCTTGCGCGCCGAGGCGTGCATCGGGCGAGATCGATCCGTCGCCGCCAGAAACACATTCGTGTCAGCGAACAGAACATCATCGACCGTCGTCATCGTAGATCTCATTCCGCGACCATCCGACCGTCGATCCGGTCTCGACGGTTACCCAGGAGACGGTCGGCGGTTCCGCCGGGGGTGAGGTGCGGGCGGCGCCTTGCAGGATCGAGCGCAACTCGCCCTGCAGAGAGCGGTGGTGGCTATGTGCCCGCCGCTTCAGCGCCTCGATGACTGCAGGCTCAACATCTCGTATGTGTATCGATTTCATAGTGCTATTAAAATGCTATCTTGTGGCTCCGTCAACTGATATTCTGACGCACTCCCAGGATTCCATGATCCGGTAGACCTTGTAGCAGGGGCACAGGCTCGACCCGTCTGCCAACTCGCGGATATTGCCGAGCAGACAGTCGGCGTATTGCGTTGTCGGCATCAATGGCGCAACATGGATGGTCGGCGATGATTACGCACTGGGCCGACCACTCGTGCTGCTCGCTCCGCGTGTCCCTCCACACTGTGGCCGGTTGCTCGGCGAAAACTCGATCAGATCAACCGTGTTCGGGATCTCCAGCACCTGGTGATCCCGCCTGGTAACCGACTCGAGAAACTACGCGGCGATCGTCGGGGCCAGCACAGTATTCGAATCAATCAACAATACCGCATCTGTTTCCGTTGGGAGGATGGCCATGCCTGCGAAGTCCAGATCATCGACTACCACTAAGCCGGCAGAGAGACTCACATCACGCCGACTGCCGACCGACCGCCCCCCCACTCACCCGGGAGAGATGCTGCGAGCGGAGTTCATCGAGCGACTGGCGCGACTGCTGGGCATGCCCGCTGACTTCTGGCTTGGCTTGCAGAGCGACTGGGATCTCTGGCACGCGATGCACAGTGACAAGGCCGACGAGATCGAGGCCCTGATTCCCCTCGAACTGACCTGAGCTCCCAGGCTCAGACATCCAACACGTAGCGCCCCACCGGTGTCAGCCGTGCGTCTGTCTCGGGCCGCAGGTGGGCCCGTTGATCGGTCTGTTGTTTGTGTTCCCGGGTGATGAAAG
>CALFPI010000716.1 GCA_937919035.1 uncultured Gemmatimonadaceae bacterium | reverse complement strand
CAATACGTCACTAAACTTTCAGCCGCTGTGTCTCAAAGTCGTTGACAGGTTCCGGATCTCGATGACGTAGTGCCCGTCCATGTCAATCGGGATCGCGTCGAGGGCAGCGGAAATCGTCGTGAAGAAACCGTCGTCCTCTTGCTGGCTCACGATGAAAAGTGTCGCCTCCTGTGCCCACGTGGCCAGCGGTACGCCCAGCAACAGACACAGACAGAGCAGGCCGCGCAAAGGCGGCAAAGTATGAAGATGGATCATGGGCCTCACCGTGTTTACGACACTCGCGCGGATGGTAGCGCGGATACTCACTCCGGAGCGGAGCGGGGGCAGGGCAAGTCTCGCACCGGATCAGCCGATATCGTGCGCTCTCCTGGCCGCCTGAATCGTGTTGTACAGCAACATAGTGATCGTCCAGGGCCCCACGCCTCCGGGCACTTTGGTAATCGCCGACGCAACTTCCCTGACACCGTCAAAGTCGACATCACCCACCAGGCGCCAGCCTCGCGCACGGGACGCATCCTCAATACGGTTGACGCCGACGTCGACCACCACCGCACCCGGTTTGACCATGTCCGCCGTTACCGTGTTGCGCACACCAGTGGCGACCACCAGAATGTCCGCCTGCAGGGTATGGTGGGCCAGGTCCGTCGTACCCGTATGGCAGGTGGTCACCGTGGCGTTGGCGCCAGGACCCTTCTGGGTGAGGATGTTGGCCAGCGGTCGACCCACGAGGGTGCTGCGTCCGACAACGACAACATGTTTGCCTGCCACATCAACACCGGAACGCACGAGAATCTGCTGGACGCCATGCGGAGTACAGGGCAGATAGCCGTCCTGACCACGGATCATGCGCCCCAGATTCATCGGATGCAGACCATCAGCGTCCTTGTCAGGGTCAATGGCGTTGAGTGCCGCTTCTTCGTCCAGACCTTTCGGCAGGGGCAACTGGACGAGAATACCGTGTACCGTGGGGTCTGCATTGAGTCGCTCGATCTCGGCGATGAGATCGGCCTGCGGCAGGTCCGCGTCGAACTTTGATTCCACGGAATGCACACCCACTTCACTTGCCGCCTTGCGCTTGCCCTTGACGTAGGAGACGGACGCCGGGTCGTCCCCTACCAGAACGACCGACAACCCGGGCACAATGCCATGGTCGGCCTGCAGACGGTCCACTTCGGCTTTCAGTTCAGCGCGCATATCCTGCGCCAGGGCCTGGCCATCGAGAATACGTGCTGTCACGACTTCTTTCCCTTCTTGTCAGCCTTGCCAGCACCCTCCGCTGCTGCCAGATCCGGAATCAACCGATCCTTGCCGACAACGGCCTGCAGCACCTCAGGCACCTTCACGGATCCGTCCGCCTGCTGATAGTTCTCCAGAATGGCAATCAGCATCCGGCCCATGGCACAACCCGTGTCGTTGGTGGTGTGGCAGAACTGCAGTCCGCCGCCGTCTCTGGGCCGGTAGCGGATGTTCATGCGTCGAGCCTGATAGTCGGTGGTGTTCGTGTCGGTCATGACCTCCATGAACTCCCCCGTCGCCGGCATCCACACCTCGCCATCTCGCTGCCGGTGTGTTGCCAGATAACCGGCATCTCCGGCACACTTGGCGACCATTCTGTACGGCAGTTGCAGCTGCTGCAGCAACCACTCGTTGATCTGGCCGAACTCCTCGTAGATGTCGTTCGACTGTTCCGGCGCACACACGGCATTCATCTCGATCTTGTCGAACTGGTGCACACGTTTGATGCCGCGCACATCGCGCCCCCAGGAACCCGCCTCGGAGCGAAAGCAGGTCGTGTAGGCAAAGATTTTAACCGGCAGGTCCGCCTCATTCAGCGTACGATCCATGAAGTAGCTGAAATTTGTCGGCTCAGACGAACCCACAAGAAACAGCTGCGCCCCGTCCTCGACATTCTCGGTTTCAATGGCGTAGACCTGATCGCGCCCCTCGGGGAAATGTGACGTACCATAGAGCGTACGCTCCCGCACCAACAGCGGCGGCACAATCATGTCATAGCCACGTCCCAGCAACTCATCACAGAGCAGCCGCTGGATGGCGTACTGCATGCGGGCAATATCACCCTTGAGATAGGTGAAACGCGAGCCCGATATTTTTGCCGCCTGGACCGTGTCCACGCCGAGTGTGACGGCGAGATCTGCGTGCTCTACTGGTGCAAATTCACCTTCAGCATGGAGTGGCATCTTCGGCATGATCGCCTTTGAGCCTTCGCCTTTGCCAAGGCGATCGGCGGGCAGGTATCCCTGACCCGGGATCCACACGCACTCCTCGGGATTGTCGTCCTCGCCCACGCCTTCGGGCATGTCCGCATGGGGCCAGTTCGGGAACCAGTCGAGAATGGCCTGCCACTCAGCTGATATCTCGTTGAACCTGGTCTCGAGGTCGCGCCCCTGTTCGCGAAGTTCCTGACCGCGCGCGCGAGCCGCTTCAGGATCGGTGCGCCCGAGTTGGGCGAGCTCCTTCTTCACGGTATTGAGCCCGTCGATTTCCTGTTGCAGCGTTCGGCGTTGTTCGTCGAGTGCGAGAAAGCGGTCGACATCTGCCTTTGCCGGATCGACACGGCGGCGGCGGATCGCCTGGCGCAGGGCTTCAGGGTTGTCGCGGATCTGGCGTACGTCAATCATGGGATGGGACCATCAGGAAGAGAGAGTCACAAGACTGCCGGCTCCCTCTGAAAAACGGGATGGATGCCCATCGTGGCAACGACTTTCAAAGGAGGGCAGACTACTCGTCGCAGGTGAACTTCAAACCGCAGTGATGACATAGAGCCTCGCAGGCCCAGAAATCGAGGCGAGATCCGCATCCCGGACAGACGTCGGAGCGGCTGTCGGTCAAGTTGCTGTCCGGCACGCGCGCTGCTACTGGCTGGAGTTGTGGCCAGGCAAGTTTGTGTGGATCGGCGACCGGATCCTTGTCGTCAGCGGCGCTGCGGCGTTTCTTCGAAGCCATGACAGAAGCCTTGATCTGGGATTGTGACGGCGTGCTCGTCAACAGTGAAAAACACAGTTGCTCGGCGTGGCTTCCTATTCTGCGCCGCCGCGGCATCGACGTGGATCTGGACTATATAGAGACCTTCATCGGTCGGTCCGATGGCGACCTCCTCAAAGCCCTGACTGAAGCCACCGGCTACATCTTCGACGAAAACGTCCTCGAAGAGAGGGCCCTGGAGTACTTTCGGCTCGCCGAGGGCGCCACCGAATCCTTCCCAGGGCTACCTGGGCTCCTTGCAGACCTGTGCCGCGATGGGGTACCCATGGCCGTCGCCTCATCGGGTCGCATGGACAAGATCCGCTTCTCCCTTCGGCAGGCCGGCATCGACAACTGCTTTGACATCCTCTGCTCAGCGACAGAAGTGGCCCTGGGCAAACCGGCACCGGACCTATTCCTGCTGGCCGCCGAGAGGTTGGGGGTAGCCCCTGTCGATTGCGCCGTGATCGAGGATTCAGTTCCCGGGCTGCAGGCCGCCGCCGCCGCCGGCATGCGCCCCATCGGCTTCACCGCGAGCCACCCGGCGGCTATGCTGCTGGATGCTGGTGCCGAAACCACCTTCGACGACTACGGACAGTTGCCAGACATCATCTGGCCAATGGGCAGATTACAGGGCAAATGACGTAGGAACAATACGTTATGAGTGTTTTTGCACATCGGTGGTGAAAATTGTCCATGTATTAGTTCTCAAGTTCACCTTGAGACGACCGATCTCATAAGTGAATCACGCGGGTCGCCAGGATCCACGAGGTTCGATTCTTGGGGCTCCCCGTCGAGTAGCTGCTGCTCGGCGGGGATCTTTTTTGGGCTGTATCAGCCCGGACCCGGCACCCGGGTTACTGGTTGCGTCGGTTGTACTCTTCTTCGTATTCAGCCAGCACGCGGGTGTAGACCTCCTCACTCATAAAGCCGGTCACCCGATAGGACAGATTGTTGCGATAGCGGCCGGCGGGGATATACATGCGGCTGTCGATGCCCGCCGCACGATCCCACAAAGAAGGCTCACGTGGGTTCACGTATTCCGCCTTCTCACGACTGCCGTCCCGACGTCGCAGAAACAGACTGATCAGGTGAGGCGAATTGCGGTCGCGACCGTGCAGCAGACTGCCGGCATCGTAGCCATCCAGTTCCAGGCGCACGGCGCGGCGTGAGTCCTTGCCCTTCTCCACCATCACCGACAGGTGGCCATCAAGGCGGACGAGTGCACGCCGCGGCGCCACGACCTCTACCCGAGAATTGCATAGCACCACCATGTAGCGTTGAAATGGTCCCCCGCACACATGCTGCGTCAGGTCGTTGATGACCTCGACCTCAGACTTGGTGTAGATGTCGCGCGTATGGCTGATGTAGTACTCTGCCAGCGCCACCGGCAGAACCTTGCGCAAGTCCGCCGAGCTCAGGACTTCGGCATGGGCGTTGTTGGAATAGAGTTCAGCCGCCTCGACGGCGTCATCCCGGATCTCATAGAACTCCCGGCGGAAGTTCATCTGCTCCGGATCGTCAGGACTGTCGGTGATCTTCACCAGCCCGTGCTTGCGGGCGAGGCGCACGATATCGGAATGGAACAGTACGATCTTGGCCAGAGCCGGAGCAAAGCGCTGCACTTCTGCCGTCGCCGAGATCAGCTTGGCCCCTTTGACTTCATGTCCCTCGGGCAGCAAATAGGGCTCCGTCCACAAGCCGCAGTCATGCATGAAGCCGCCGATGAACACCTCCACCAACTCCTCGCGAAACAGCTTCGTACGAAATCCGTCAGGATCACCGGCACGGATGATCTCGGCTTCTTCGTGCGACAGACCCAGATCGATGCGAATTTCGTCGTCCGTCGCCCCATCGAAATAACTGCTCATCGTATGGCCATCACCCTGGCGCAGGGCCAATTGTGTGGCCATTTCCGTGGCGAAGGCGGCTACGCTGAGAGCGTGGCGAACGGTATCGCGGTCGAGCTGGTACTTGAGGATCAAGTCCATGACAAGGGTGTTGCCATGGAGGTACTCGTCGAGAGCTTTCTTCACGGCGCCGTGGAATTCGGCGAAGCTGCGTTCAAACTGGCGGAGGCTGGCGTCCGTCTCGGGCCGCCGCAGATCACTGACGCTGAAGTCGGACTTACCCAGGGCACGATGGATTTCACCCGCGTGATCCGCCACTTGCCGGGCAGTGCCCGCCACACGCCGGGCATGTACCTCGGCACGCTCCTGCAGATCACGTCCTGCCGGTTCGTCGATGTCTCTTGCGTCTATGTCCACTGGGGGCGCCACGGGCTGAGCCCCCTGGATCCAGTGCACATCTACATACGTCACCCCGTCAATCGACGGATTCCGCGATTCCAGCCACTCGAGATGTTTCAGGGTCAGCGGCGTCTGTTTCGTGATATAGACGCCGCCACCCGGGCCGGGCAGGTCCTGCGCCGGGCACACCTGCAAATCCATCTGTTTGCTGGCGATATCCGTCAACGCGTGACGCAGACGCTCGGTACTCATGCGTATGGTGCCACTGTCTCTCACTGCGCTTCACCCGGAGGCGCCGCCAGATCGATAGCACCCATTTCGCGGTTCTCGGCCGAGACCTGCACGTATACGTAGAACATGACGACGACCGCCACCAGCCACAGACCCATGGCGACGCGGGACCGTCGGCGCAGCGCGTTGTAGACACACAACAGGACCATCAGGGACAGTCCAACCCCGAGAAACGGATTGGCGATGAGATAGAGGATGACGTTGTGCATCTCAGTCGAAAATCACGGTGCGATTTCGTGCAACGAACACACGCCCGTCGAGGACAAGCCGCAGCGCTCGCGCCAGCACAACCTTCTCTACATCTCGTCCCGCGAGCGCCATGTCAGCTGCACTGTGCGTGTGATCGATAGGCAACGTGGCCTGGGCAATGATCGGCCCCTCATCGAGTCCATCGGTGACAAAATGCGCCGTCGCGCCAATGGTCTTCACGCCTCGCGCGAAAGCTTGCGCGTACGGACGGGCACCGGCGAAGGCTGGCAGAAAGGAGTGGTGGATATTGATCATGCGCCCCCGATAGCGACTGACAAAATCCGCTGTCAGGATACGCATGTACTTAGCCAACACGAGATAGTCCGGCGCGTAGGAGGATGCCGCCTCCATGACCTCTGCCTCATGTTGCTCTCGACTGCGTCCCTGGTGCGTAACGAAATGGAATGGAACATCGAAGCGCTCCACGAGATCTCGCAGGGAATCCCGATTGCTGATGACGGCACCGATGCGTGCCGGGAGATCATGCGTGTGACAGCGTAGCAACAGATCACCGAGGCAGTGGGCCTCCGCTGTGGCAAGCAGTACGAGATCTCGGGGGCTTTGATCCCACAGGTCGAGATGCTCTGCCGCAGGGATCTCGGCACGCAGATCATCAACCAAGCCCGACGGGACAATCCCTGGCGAGTTGATCCTAGAGCCGGGCACACAGAACTCTGTTCGCATGAAGAAGCGATTGTCCTGTGGATCAACGAACTCGCCATTGGCAACGATGTTGAGCCCCGACCGAAGCAGGACACCGGTGATTCGATGGATCAGGCCCGTGGCATCGGGGCAGTCTACTCGCAGGATGTGGGACTGTAAATGGCTCAGCGTGATCCGTCCGCGTGTCTGAACGTCGAAGCCTTGAGCACGGTCTGCGTCTCGTAGATGGACCCACCTTTGAGTGATGTAGGTAACGCCAGGCGCACCGGCACGTTCGTCACGCGCGGTTGGTTGCAGGGCTCTCCGCGCAGGTAACCGGCACAGTACGAATCCCAGTCACTACCCAGCAGCGGCCACGAATCGTCGGACGCATACTGGAACAGCAGCAGCCGTCGCGGATTCGGCGACCGATTTGGCAGGGACCCGTGCAGCGCCCGCACGTGGTGGATCGAGATCCCCCCTGCGGCAAGCTCCACCCTCTCGGCGTTACCGTCATCGAATGCAGGATCGGTAACGGCACCGACGAAGTGTCCCCCCTGGTGATGATCGAGGATTGGGCCCTTGTGCGAACCAGGGATCACCAGCAGACAACCGTTGGCGGCCGTCATCTCGTCGATGCAGATGCCGACAGCGAGCAGATCATCATTGGTGTGTGGGTAGAACGACCAGTCTTGATGCCATTCTACGGCACTGCCGGATCTGGCCCCCTTGATGTTCAGCTTGTTGCCGTTGTAGCGCACGCCCGCGGTGCCCATCAGAGTCGAGACAATATCCAGAACCTTGTCATTGCGCAGGGCCCGATCGTAGACATCGTGCACCTGCACGGGGCCTTTCAAGCGACGAAGTTTCGGCGCTTCCGGCGTGTGATCGGGCTCAAGATCGAAGATATCGGTGTGTTGCGTGAAGGCACGGGACTGCTCGACGAACTCGTCCGTCACTCGACCCAATTCGGCCACTTCGGCTGCAGTGAAGACACCCTCCACGCCCAGATATCCCCTGGAGTGATAGTGCTCGATCTGTTCCTTCGTCAGCATGCGGATCTTTCTCTTGTACGAGCTACTTGAGTCGCAACAGCGACTGGCGCGAGTCACTCAGACGGCCCGCGAAGGTGTCGCTGAATACCAGTCCCTGGCCACCCCAGTCCGGCATATATCCAATGGAATAGCAGAAATATAGCGTCCTGCGCGGACGCCCGGAAGTATTCACTGTCGAGCCATGGGTCAGTGCTTCCGTGAAAATGATGGCGTCCCCCGCCCGTGCCGGCACCGGCACCAATGGCGGGTTCTCTTCCGGATGATTGCCCCACGGTTTTGGGAAGTTGCTCTTGTGCGCGCCAGGTATCACGGCAAAGCAACCATCCTCAGGCCCGCAATCAAGCAAGGGGAACACGACCTTCGTCAGAGTCGATACCATCTGCCCATTGCGGCAGTGATACTGACACTTCGGAATGATCGGCGTGCCGTGCATGTGGAGGCCGGTAAAACCGCCGCCCCATCGATAGATGGTGTAGGTGTGGTTCAGGCGGTACGGGCCACCGGTGATGGTTTCCACGGCATCCAGCACCGTGGGGAGATCCATGAGATCGAGAAAGACGTCGTCGCCCTCGATGATGTTGGAGATGTACAGGTTCTCGGGTGTGCGGTCCTGTCCAGGCACAAGGGGCCCGGGTACTCGTCGGCTGGCATCTGCTCAAAGCGGTCGAGCGCGATGTTGCAGGCTTGCAGGATGGTTGCAGGTACAACCCCCTCCAGAACGAGATATCCCTGCAGGTCGAAAAGGTATTTCTGTGTGTCGTTCACTTCGTCGCCCTCCTTGTGCTCAAAAAATATCAACAATGACAGACGGGGGCCGCGACACAACGACCGTGTCGCCTCTTCCAGTTGCGCCCACTGCCAGGGTCGTCGATTCTTCCCGCCATGTCACGCATCGTATTCGCCACTGATCTGCATCTGACCGAAGGACATGGCGGCCAGGACGCCTTCGCGATGGACTTGCGCGAGATCGCCGCCCTGGCGCCGGACCTGCTGGTCCTTGGTGGCGATGTCTGCCTGTGGGAATCAGGCGCCGGTGACCACCTGCAGGACCTGCTTGGCACACTGCCCTTCAAGGTCATGCATCTGATGGGCAATCACGACACGGATCGACTCGGTTCAGCGGCAACCTTCGACCGTGACTTCACAAGCCGCTTCGGCGCCCGCAACGACCACATCGAACTTGGTGACACCCATGTCATCACCCTCAATACATGCCGGCTTCAACCTGAGTACGATGATTGGCGAAACGTCCGTGCTGAGGTCTGTGCCGACGACCTGATCTGGCTCGAAACCACTCTGGCCGGGCTGACACCAGATCTGCCTCTCCTCGTCTTCGTGCACATCCCCTTGGCCACAACCTATCCAGAGCGACGCAAGGCGGACAGAGCCACGACGGACGTGTGGCGCGTCACCAATGCCGATGTCGTCCTGGAACAGTTCTCTTCATGGTCGGGGCCCGTAGTCATTGGCCAGGGTCATTTGCATGAGAACGAACATTTGCATCGAGATGGCATGCATCTTGTGTCGGTTGGTTCGGTGTGCGGTCGCTGGTGGCAACAAGGCAAGCAGACGCGCTGTACGGACAACAGTCCTCGGGGATGGCTCATCGCAGAGGCTGGGGGCGGCTTGGTGGACCTCGCCTACCGTGCCGCGCAAGCACCACCCACGTGGCAGGGCGAAATTGTCATGATCGACGGCAGCCTCTGGCTCAATCTGTTTTTTGGTGATCCTGCAGAGACCGTCGAAATCTGCTGGGACACGGAATGGGTGGCACTCCCAGCGCCAGGGTCCGTCGCGGTGGATGATACATTCTTCAGCGTCCACCACTGGCCGTTACCCCCTGACTGTGCCGCAGATACCATTGAGGTCCGCACACGAATGCGTGGCCTTCCGCGGGCGGTCGGCGTCGTCCACCGACTTCGGTAACCCACCGGCCATCCTGCAACTCCTATCGCGGTGGCAACCAGACGTGCGTCTGAGGATCGCGGCGCAAATCGTCCAGCCAGGCGTCGCGCAGTGCGGCCAGACGGTGGGCCGTCTGGGGCTGTGACTGGAAGAGATTGTTCGCTTCCGCCACGTCCGAGTCCAGGTTATACAGGTAGTCGATGCCTGCGCCATCGCGGACGAGCTTCCACGGTCCGCTGCGCACGGCCGACCACTTCTGCCACGTCCACGCCATAAATTCGTGGGGTGACGTCGATCGCGGCGAGTCGAAGACGCTCTGCAAATCGTGCCCATCGATCTCAAGTCCGAGCAGCGGTACCTGGCACCAGCGGGCGATGGTCGGCAGCAAATCGATGCTCATTACGGGCTGCCGTCGCACTTGTCCCGCTGGCAGCGTCCCCGGCCATGAAACGATACAC
>CALFPI010000715.1 GCA_937919035.1 uncultured Gemmatimonadaceae bacterium | reverse complement strand
GCCCGGGGGATCCCACTGCCCAGCTTGGCGTAGGCCGTATTGGGAAACAGGGCACCGTAGTAGATCAGTGAGAACAGTTCCCAGAGCAGGAATGGGGCTGCTCCCAGAAACAGCATCCGCGCCAGCTGCCGGCGCGGGATGCCAACGGTCGCCGCCAGCAACGAGGGCAGTGCCAGCAGCAACGTGTCCATCCGTGTCGTGGCCAGCAGTGAGGCACCAAGCGTCTGCAACAGCAGCCTCTGTCGCCCCGTCGTCCGCGTGTAGCCCCAGACGTGGAAGGCCAGCAGCAGGTGGATGAGGGGATTCTCCAGGCCGGAGGTCGAAAAATCGATCCAGGCCCGCGAACTGAGCAGCAGACCGATGACAAGCATGCCAGTGGCAGCGTTGCGTGACAGAGAGAAGGCAGCAGCGGCGGCCAGCAGCGACACCGCGATACTCAGCAGCAGAGTGGAATAGTAGACCTCATTTGAGAGCAGGCGGCCGATGGACAGGAGGAGGAGCCACAGGGGGTGGGTGAAGACCTGAACCCGTTCATCGACATTCCACCGCAGGCCGTAACCATTGGCCCAGTTGTCGGCGACGCGGAGACTGATATAGGCATCGTCACAGAGCCACGCAGTGCCCATCAGAACCGCTGCCAACACAGACAGCAGTGCCAGCGGTATTGTCGCTGCCCACCAGCCTCCGCGGTCCCTTATCTGCACATCAATGCCCGGCTACTGGTCCCAATCGAGGAGCACTCCCAGAGCCTCACCAGGGCGGTTCCATAACAGGTCGAATGCGGCGCCGGCTTCGCTGAAAGGGAAACGGTGCGTCGTCATGGCGTCGACCTGTACCGCGCCGGAGGCGAGCAGTGACATGGCTCGACGGTAGGAAGCCAGACCGATGCTCTGTCCGTAGTAGCCGCCAAGGATGCGGCGCCGTTGGATCTTGCCGGAAGGCATGGACAGGTCCTGATCCTCGTACAGGCCGATCAGGTGCAGTGTACCGTCGACGCCAAGCATGTCGAGGCCCTGAGCAAATGCCTTTGGCCCCGCCGGGCCACCGACGGCGTAGACCACCAGATGCGCACCGGCGCCATTGGTCAGCTTGCGTACCGCTGCTACGGGATCCTGTTGACCGGCGTGAATGACAGAATCGGCGCCCAACGTTTCGGCCAGGGCACAGCGGTTGTCGAGTGCATCTACGGCGATGACATGCCCGGCCCCATTGGCCTTCATCACCTGCAACATCAGGCTGCCCACAAGCCCCTGACCGAGGATGACAACGGTGTCTGTGGGGCCAATCTCTTCCACATCCACCCAGGTTACCGACCCGGACGTCAGTGGGTAATAGGGTGCACGATCCCAGCTGACATCATCCGGCAGTGCCACCACACTGGATTGCGCCCCGGGCGTGGGCGTCAGGGCAGATCGTACGGTGTACTCCGCGTGCGGTGCCAACGCCACAACTCGATCGCCGATCTGAAAATGGCCCACGCCGTCGCCAACGGCATCAATCGTGCCCGCCATGGAATATCCCATGATCTCGTGGCTGACAGCGTGTTCCCGTGAGTAGCGCGCCCCCATTTCGGAGCCGCGGCTGATCAATGATCGTACCGCCTTGATGCGCACCTCCCCATGCCCCGGTTCGGGCATGGGTGCGTCCTCGACAATCAGATTGTACTTGCCTTCCGGCTTGGCCAGTCGTCTCACCCTCGTACACTCCCTTTGACGGCATCCTGCCGCGTGGCTGTATTCACCTTCCGCTCGGCCTCAGTTCACGCCGACCAGGTTGTGCCTTGCTGCAGTGCCACGATGGCCTGCATGGTCACCAGTCCGTCTGTCAGCGTCGGCGCCAGTGCGCCCGACTGCAGGCCCTGCACGAAGGCGACGGTTTCACCATAGGCACCGTTCGCCTCGTGCAGTTCCATACCTGCGGCGGTCGCTGACCAGTCCACCACACACTTGCCATCGGCGACGATACGCACGGCCGCCGCGTGGAAATCCAGCCACACGCGAAAGCCGTCGCCGAGGATTTCCAGCGATTCTTCCGCGACCCCCACATCCGGCGTCTGCACAACACTGGCAGTGATGCCACGGGCCGTCTCTAGGCGCGCCGTGTAGTTGGCTGCCCGCGAGCCGGCAGGAAATTCCATGTGGCCAATAACACGGGTGGGTGGACCAATGACGGCGAGCAGAACGTCCACCTGGTGCAGACCGGTGTCCCGAGCAAAATCCGCTTCCACTCGGTTGTGGCGCAGCATACGCGAGATCACATGACGTGGTTGGTGATCCCCATCGGCCATCCACGCCAGAGCTCGTTGCAGAGGCGGGGCAAAACGCCGATTGAAGGAGATCATATGTGGCGTACCTGTGCTCTGCGCCACGGCCAGCAGTCGACGAGCCCCCTCGACACCGACGCCGGCAGGCTTCTCGATGACAACGGGCACACCCGCCTGCAGAATCCGGGCCGCCAACTTTTCTGTCGCCTCCATCGGCGTAATCGCCACCAGGCCATCCAGCTCTGCATCAAACAAGGCGTCGAGATCGGTGTGAGCCTGAGCGAAACCGAAACGACTCGCATAGTCCTGCGCCCGATCGGCGTCGAGATCACACACGACAACCAGTTCAACGACGCCGGGATGTCGCGCCACATAGTCGCGCCATGCAGGTCCATGGTTCTGCGTCGAATGGGAACCTGCGCCGAGCAGTCCGATACGCAGCGCCCTCATATCAGCTGCAGATCGGCACGGGCGCCCTCTTCGATGAAAGCCGTCAGCAAGTCGACGGCTGCCTGCACGTCCTGCCGGTGCACCAGCTCAATGGAG
>CALFPI010000714.1 GCA_937919035.1 uncultured Gemmatimonadaceae bacterium | reverse complement strand
TGTGAGTGGTGCCGACTGGTACCTGGGCCACCGCCTTCTCGGCACACCCTACGCCGCCGAAGCGCTGCAACTGGTCGATACAGCGGAGCATCTGGCAAGCGAAGCTGTGGCCCATCTCGTCCAGCGAACCCCGGCGGCGATCGCCCGACTGGCAGCAGCTCTGCTGCTCTCCGGTATGGCTATGGACATTGCCGGCACGTCGGCCCCTTCCAGCGGCGGCGAGCATCTGATCAGTCATTATCTCGACATGTTTCACTATGCCCATGGTGGCCCGCAGGACCTGCACGGATGTCAGGTCGGCGTTGCCACCCTCGCCGCGGCCCATCTCTACGAGCGCCTGTTGGCCACCGATGTCCTCTCCCTGACATCGCAGCTGACATCGCAACTGACACCGCAGGAATCGTGGGACGACCTGGCGCAGCGCCTGGCACCACACTTCGGCAGTCTTTGGGCCACCGTGCAACCTGTCGCCAGGGAGGTACACGGCGATGCCGGCAGTCGCAGGGCCCGCCTGGAAATTCTGCGCCGCGACTGGCCGACGACGCGGCGCTCATTGCGCGACATCCTCGGCCATGAGCCTGTCTCCAACCGGGATCTGCTTGTTGCCGGAGCGCCGGTGCGATTCGTCGACATCGGCCTCTCTCCCGGGGATGCACGTGCCGCCCTGCTGCACGCACGTTTTGTGCGGGCCCGCTACACCATCCTCGATCTGGCGGCGGATCTGGGCATGCTCGAGACCTGGGTCGACGAGCTGCTGGCAACCGGTGGCCTGTGAGAATTCGCGTTCTTGCCGTCGCCGCGCTGCTGAGCTGCGCCGGGCTCTTTACCTTCCTGAGCACGCGCTACGATGTTGTGCAGGACGATGCCTATATCTCGCTGGTCTATGCCAGAAACCTCGCCAGCGGTGACGGTCTGGTATTCAATCCCGGCGAACGTGTCGAGGGCTACACCAACTTCGCCTGGGTCCTGCTGCTTGCCGTGCCCCACGCACTTGGACTCAACGCCGTGGCCGCGGCGCGCGGATTCGGCATGCTCGCCGCCGCCGGGCTGCTGCTCTACACCTGGCGCCTGTCGACCCGTCTGAGTTCCCGCCCGAGCGACCCGGCACACCTGGCAGCCCCGTGTTTGCTGGCAGCCAATGGCGCCCTCGCTTTCTGGACCCTCAGCGGCATGGAGACGGCTGCCTTCGCTCTGCTTGTAGCCGCCGGCGCGGCGCGCTACCTGCAACGGGAACGTGTCGACACAGGTGTCGGGGTGCTCTTTGGTGTGGCGGCGCTGACCCGCCCCGAAGGCTGGATGTTCTTCGCCCTGACCATGGGTCACCAGATCATCCGAGTCCTGCGCGACCCCGATCAGCGACGTCTGTCACTGCCCCGTCTGTGGATCGCACCTGCCTGGTTCGCCGGCATCGTACTGCCACATCTGCTGTTTCGCTGGTTGTACTATGGGCAGCCGCTGCCGAATACGTTCTACGCCAAGACGGGTGTCTCCCTGACGCACCTGACCCATGGTCTGCGCTACACCAGGGATTTTTTCATGGACTATGGCCTCTGGGGGCTGGCATTGTTGGCGCTGACCGTGCCCTTGCTGCGCGCCCGCACCAGATCGAGGGCGGCCTATCTGACGCTGCTGCTGCTGGCCAATGTTGGCTATGTGACGCTCGTTGGTGGCGACACGCTGCCTGAGAATCGCCTGTATCTGCCCGTCGTGGCGTTGCTGGCGGCGGCTCTGGTGGAGTCGGCGCGGGTGACGTTGCTGCGTATCTGCGGCCGGCGACTTGCACCCGTCCTCTTCGTTCTGCTGCTGGTCATTGTGCTGGTGACTTCCGTCACCGGTCCCGATGCGGACCTGCTGCATGCCCGCAGCGCTTCCCTGGCGCACAATGCCAAGCTGCATGAGCTCGCCGATTTCGCCAACGGCGCGGGAGCGGGCATGGATTTGCTGGCGAGCACTGCCATTGGCATTCCGCGATACCGCACACAAGCGGCGGTTCTGGATCTCGTCGGTCTCACAGATACGACGATCGCCCATCATCCACAGCAACTGACTGGCATCCACGACGACCATATCCTGCGCAACTATGACGTCACCTACGTCATGGATCGAGAGCCAGACGCGATCCTGTTCATTACCGGCATACGGCCCGGGACACCCGCCGAACGGGCGCTATTCCTAGCGCAGCGATTCCGCCTCGACTATCGGGTAACATACCTGCAGGACCATCGCCCGCTGTATGTGCGACGGAATGGACCCCCTCATGCGGCCTCGTTGTTTGCTGATGGCCGCTTCGTGGAGTGTTATGCCGAGGCACTCGCCGTCATGCGCCAGGATCCCGAGCGGGCCATGACATTGCTGCAGGAGAGCATCGACGTCGGACCGACGGATTTCGCCATGCCCCATTGCTGGCTCGGCCGCTTGTTCTACGAATCCGGTGACTTCGAACGGGCGACGGCGCACTTGCGCCGCAGTCTGGAGATCGATGCCACTATTGTTATGGCATGGGCCCATCTGGCCCTCATGCGAACCATGGAAGGCAGCGTGGCGGAAGCTGTGACGATGGCTGGCACAGCCGTTGAACTGGCACCGGGGTCACACTTCTGCCACTATGTTCTGGGGCGTGCCCTGTTGTCCGCACAGCGCCCGGCCGAGGCGCGGCGCGAGTTGACTATGGCCGCCGAACTCGGTGGTGCCCAATTACAGGATGCCCTCTATCGCCTTGGTCTGGCTGCCGAACAAGAGGGCGACCTGAACGCGGCGGGGGCCGCGTGGGCCGCCCTCTTGCGCGTGCAGTCGGATCACCTGGCCGCTCGCCAGGGCCTGGACAGAATCGCTCGCTGAAGAGGTGTTTTCTACCTACTTTGTCTGCACCTAACAGGTTGTCCGTTGCGGCAAGCCTCCCCCAACATGGCGCAGATCAGGCACTTGAGCGACCCGGAACCCATCGACGCCCCCCAGGACAACAACCCACCCGAGGCGTCGCCAGCTGACGGCTCGCTGCAGGAGCTTGCCCTGTCCGAGGCCCGTTATCGCGCCCTGGTCGAGGGCAGTTCCGATTTCATCTACGTCCTGGATCCCGACGGCAGATTCTCCTTCGCCAACGCCGAGGTCGGACATCTGCTGGGTTACACACCGGAGGAGATCATCGGCCGGGACTACACCGAATTCCTCATCGGTGAGGATGCCGAACGAGTGGGTCGTGCCTTTCACGAGCGGCGCACCGGCGAGCGCGCGACCCGACGCCTGGAGGTACGACTGCGGTCCCGTGGTGGCGTGACGCGTGACGTCGAGTTGGACGTGCGTCACTTCTCCATCTCGGCACTCGGGCTCTACCGGGGTGGGGCCTACGTCGGCACCCACGGTGTGGCTCGAGATATCACAGAGCGCAAGTTCCATGAGCGCAAACGCGCCATCATGCAGCAGGTGCGTGAAGCTGTGTGGAATATGGTGAGTGCGGAGGACATTCAGCAGGTTCTTGAGGCGATTCGCACCGGCCTGGACGGCATGGGCGTCAGCTATGACCACTGTGCGATCAACGTCATCGATATCACGGAGCCACCCATGCTGCGCTCGTACAGTTCCTTCGGCTCTGCTGGTATCAGCAAACGCGGCGAGTGGATGATTACCGAATCCGAGGGCTACGCCTCTCGTGTGCACGCGATCTGGCGCCGGGGTCGTACCGCCCGACGGGTTGACCTGGAGGCCCTCGACCCGTCAAAGGAACTGGCGCAGCTGACCGAACTTTATGGCGCGGTGCGCTCGGTGATCGATGTCCCCTTCTCCTTCGGCACTCTCACCATCCTTGCTGCGGCGGCAGCGGTATTTTCGGACCGCGACGCCGCCTTCTTCGAGGAGTTGGCCGAAGCCCTGTCTGAAGGCTTCCGACGCATGGAGGATCTGCAGGAACTGGCCCGTTCCGAGAAGCGCTACCGGACGCTGGTCGAGACACCGAATTTTGTCGTCATGCTCCTCGACAGTGATGGCAACTATCTGTACGTGAGCCCGCAGATCGAGAACTGGCTCGGCTATACACCGGATGACTTCTACCGGTCGCCTGTTTTCCGCCGCACCATTGTTCATCCCGAGGACGTTGCCGTCACCGAGAAATTCCACGACGCCAGCGAGCCCGGGCATCAGGTGCAGGAGTTCCGCTGGCGGCACCGCAACGGACGTTATCTGTGGGCGGCAGGATCGATTTTCCCGATCTATGAAACGGCTGAGGACGAACAG
>CALFPI010000713.1 GCA_937919035.1 uncultured Gemmatimonadaceae bacterium | reverse complement strand
CAGGTGTCACGGGGGCGTGACCTTCCCCTCCCCTCAACCCTTGATCCCCGTCAGGGTCACGCCCTGAATGAAGTAGCGCTGGGCGACGAAGAAGAGGGCGATCACGGGCAGGGTCATCAGTGTCGAGGCGGCCATGAGCATACCGAAGTCGGTGGCGTGCTCGGCGCGGAAGTCGAACAACCCCAGAGCCAGGGGGTAGAGGCGCTGATCGTTGATGTAGATCAGTGGTCCCATGAAGTCATTCCACGTGTTCATGAAAGTGAAGATGCAGACCGCCGCCAGGGCTGGTTTTACCAGCGGCAGGATGATGCGCCAGTAGATGCCGAAGTACGAGCAGCCGTCGATTTTTGCAGCGTCCTCCAGATCGTTGGGGATCGATTTCATGAACTGGCGCAGCAGGAAGATGAAAAACGCGGAACCCAGAAAGGATGGTGCCCAGAGCACACGCAGTGTGTTGTACCAGCCAAGTTTCTCGAAGATCATGAACACGGGAATCATCGTCACCTGGCCGGGCAGCATCATCGTTGCCAGCAGGATGGCGAAGAACACGTCGCGGCCGGGCCACTCCAGACGGGAGAAGGCGTAGGCCACCAGCGAGCAACTCAGGACCTGGCCGATCATGTTCAGCAGCACCAGGTAGACCGAGTTGGTCACATAGCTCCACCAGTGCTGCGCGGCCAGCTGCGCTTTGCGGTAGTGGTGGGTGTACTTGCTCCACGTCGCCGTCACGCGATTGCTGCGTTCGATCTCCAGGGTCAGGCGGAAGTGCGACAGATCGGTCAGGACAGCTTCCTGATCGGCTGCCGGCATGAGGGGCCAGATCCCCAGTTCCCGCTCGTCCCGAGCATCGATCTCGCCCAGTTTGAAACCGATCTCCTGCCAGCGGTACTGATCCAGATACAGCGGGTCGACGCTGTAAAAGCGGCGTCCGCCAACCTCGAGTTCCACACGCAGGGCGTGCCACGAGCGATCCTGACGCAGGGGCAGTGTAAAGCCGAGGAATTCCTCCGCCGGTGTCGGTAGAGGAAAGGTGCCCTGCAGGCGGACGGCGTCACCACGGTCCCCACCGAAGGCATAGCTCAACAGCCGCTCCGGCCGCGGGCCCGCAGAGGCCGGCCCAATTTCGGCGGTGCCAGACATCACCTGCCAGTTGTTGACGTGGGCGACGGTGGCTGGAGGCAATGGCAGGTAGTCACGGTGGATGTTCTGCACCGTAGGCTGGCGCAGGGCGACGGCTCTGTAGACGGCATCCCAAACGGTCTGCAGCAACTCATCATCGACACGTTCTTCGAGTTGCCTGATCGCATCTTCCGGCGCCCCCGCCCAGGCGGCGGCAGGCAGAGACCGGGAGCCATAGGTGACGATGCCGTGCAGGAGGGCAGCGCGCAGCGCCTCCGGTGCCACGGCTTCGGCGCCAGGCAGTTGCCGGATCTGATCCCCAACATGGTCCCACAGGTATGTCGCCAACTGCGGCCATGCCCTGTTCCACCTGGGTTCATCCCACGCCACTTCCTCCGGTGGCAGATCGGCAAGCATTTCGGTCGTCACATAGGGTGACTGCTGCACCGCCGGTGGCACCGCAGGAATCCAGCGAGGCGGATAGACGAAGATCTCCTCGTCGTACTTGAAGGATGTGCTCACGAGCCAGACGAAGGGAAAGGCAAAGATCACACAGCCTGTGAGCAGCGCGCCGTGAGTGACGACACGTCCGGATGTAGCGGTCGGCAGCAGCAGGGCCAGCGCCACAGCGCCCACGACAACGGGCAGCAGCAGGGCGACGAAGAAGCCGGGACCGCGGTGAAAATCGCCGTAGATAACGGCCACACAGAACAGGGCGAAGGCACCCGCCTCGAGACTCAGCGCCAGGGCCGTCAGGGCCCGTTGCGAGACAAGGCTCATCCGTCCGACTCGTAGTGCACCCAGCGGGGTGCAATTTTGAGTTGGAATATGGTCAGGGCCAGAACGACGAGGAACAGAATCCAGGCCAGCGCCGAGGCATAACCCATCTTGAAGTAGCGGAAGGCGTTGTTGAACAGGTAGTAGGCGTAGAACATGGTGGAGTCGTCGGGCCCACCCTGGGTCATGATGTAGGCTTGCGTGAAGACCTGCATGGTGCCGATGACACCCATGATCAGGTTGAAGAAGATGTAGGGCGACAACATGGGCAGGGTCACGTGGCGGAAGCGCCCCAGCAGACCAGCACCATCGATTTCAGCCGCCTCGTACAGGTGCTG
>CALFPI010000712.1 GCA_937919035.1 uncultured Gemmatimonadaceae bacterium | reverse complement strand
ATCGATGGCCCACGCCTGGCAGCAGATGGTAGCGGACGCATCCAGATCGACCAGCCCCGCCAGAGACTCCCACTGCCCACCGCGGTTGCCCCGCTCGTTGAACCAGAGCACGCGCTCCTGGGCTGCATCAGCGACCCATACGCCCCCTTTCGGCGAGGGGGCCACGACGATCGGCTCTTCCAGGGAGGCGTCGACTTCGACGAGCCCAAGTGAATCTCCCTGCGCGTCGAGGGAGAACCGGTATACGGCGCCAGCCCCCTCATCGGCTACCCAGCCAACCCGCGCCACGGCGTCAACAGCGATACTGCCACCCGAACTCAGGCGTGTGGCAAAGGCATGCATGGTACCGTCGGCGTCGATCCGATGCAGGGCCGTCAGGCGGCGAGCACCGACCCAGGCGGCACCCGTGCGTTCATCAACGGCCAGTCCCGTCAGCTCCGGGAAGCGCCCCCGGGCAAACAGGCCCCGACGGCCGTCGGGGGTCAGACGCCAGACGAAGCCGGCATCAGCGTCGGCAACCCAGGCCGACTCGGGGCCCGGCGTCGCCAACTGTTCACCGGCGACAGCGACCTCACCCTCGGCTCCGACATCCAGTACAAGCCTGTAGCGATACAGCGTGCCGTTGACTACGGCGGCATCGGTAAAGCTTGTATCCGCCGGGGATCGTTCGAACATCACGGACTCGGATCCTTCCCCCCCGTCACGCCAGATGCGCACAGCCTGCAGATCGTCAAACTCGGTGAAGTTCCAGCGCAGGCGCACACTGCCATCACCGGCCAGTGCCACCAGCGGATCGGCGAGGTCTACCGGATTCCTGGCATCTATGTCGAGGGGATTGCGCCGGGGTCGATCGGCGCAGCCGCTGAGCGCCTGCAGTGCCACCACCACGATCAGCAATGGGGCGAAGATTTTCTGGCAGAACACGGCATTCACCTCAGAAGAACAGGAAGCGGGCCGTCAACACAAGACCGGCTTCCATGACGAGAAACGCCGCCCCGGCGAGCCGGTCGTAGCGCTCGGACCGATCGAGGGCATCCTGCTGACGAGCAGCGCCGGCAGAGTGCAGATAGCGATTGTAGGCAGCATCTGCCTTGTGGCTGCTCCAGTACGCAACGACGGCGCCGGTCACCGCCAGACCGGCACTGGCAGCCAACGCCGGACGCCAGCGCCCGCCGTCCTCTTCCGCCGCAGGCGGCCGTTGGTTGCCGGCTCGGGGGGCGCTGCCTGCAGGTATTGTGGTGGCCGCCGCCCGCACATACTGGGGAACGGGCAGCAGGCGCGGCAGATCCGCCGCTTGTGGTCGCTGGGCGGGGAGCGGCAACTGGCCATGCAGCAGGGCCGGGGCCAGCAGCAGTGCGAGCAGATGATGGCGCAGGTATTTCGTTCGCCTCATGGTTTGCCGAACACGTAGGTCGTGCCCCGTTCGGTCGTGACGGCCAGGGTCTGCGCAGTGAGAGCGGCGCCTACCAGAACGGGCCCGTCGAGTTGCTGGCGCCAACGGCTCGACCCGTCGCTGACGTCGACGGCGTGTAACCAGGCATCACTGGCACCGAAGTAGATCGTCTGCTCGGTACCGACCGGAGCCGCACGAACGATGCCACCCGTGTCAAAAATCCACAATCTCCGTCCCGTGGCTGGATCGAAGGCATACAGGCGGTGATCGGTGGAACCCACGGCCACCACGTGATCCGAAACGTACAGCCCCACCGACGGCAGGCCGCCGAAATCGGCATGCCACAGTTCTGCACCCGTCGCTGCCGACAGGGCATGCAGCCGACCATCGACGGCGGCCAGCACCCGACCACCGGCGACATCCACTGCGGGACGGGTGCGCAGGGGTGTACCAAGGCTTCGTCGCCACAATACGTGGCCACTGTCGATCCTTGCCGCCACAAGTTCGCCGGTGCCATCTGCCACGTAGAGCCTGTCGCCGGCAATGCTCGGGGCGCTGACCAGCGGCGCCGTCAGGGCCAACGTCCACAGCGGCTGGCCCTGGGCGGCATCGAAAGCCTGCATGTTCCCGGACTCGAAGGCGGCGTAGACCGTATCCCCGCGAACAACCACTGCAGCGCACAACGACCCGTCCTGCTGCCACGTGACCTCTCCCGATCTCAGATCGATGGCACGCAACTGCGACGGCTTGCCGAGAACGGAGGCCAGCAACAGGTGATGGTCGACCCCGGCGATCGCTGACGGCCCGCACACAGGGTCATCCGAGCCGTACTTGCCGAGACGTGTGCCGCTGGCCACATCGAAGGCCAGCAGATCCGGTGCCTTTGACCACTGCAGCAACAGCGGCCCAGCGATGAGCGGGCTCCCCAGAGGCGGCTTGCCGATCCTCTGCTGCCAACGCAGCTGCAGGGGGGGCTCGGCGCCCGCCAGCAACAGCCCCGTACCACGGGCATCGGCCGCATGTTGTGACCATCCCGCCCCGGTCGCAGCCGACCAGGGCTGGTAGAGCACACCGTGGCCGCAGGCGACGACACCCAGGGCCAGCAGCAGCATCCCCGTCGCCCGCACCCGGCGACGAGGTTGGGCGTCAGTAGTCCCAGCCAAAGAAGAAATCCCAGCGTGTGTGGTTTTCGATCATGGCAAAATCAGTGCGCCGCGAGGCGTCGAGGCGAAAGACGAAGACGCCGCCAAGTCCAAGTCGAGCGCCGGCACCGAGGCTCCCCTTCCAGTCACCGAAACCATCATTCCAGGCATTGCCGGCATCAACGAACAGCGCGCCCCGCAGAGCACTCAGATCGATGCTGCCGAAAGGAAATGCCGCAACAAATCGATCCAGCAGCGGATAGCGCAGCTCATGATTGGCCAGCACCAGGTTGTTTCCCCACAGGGAACGGAAACCATATCCACGCAGCGTCCAGCTGCCCCCCATGGAGAAGCTCTCGGGAACGTCACCGCGACTGTACAGCCCCATGTAGCGCACGGCGAAACTGGACCGCTGTCCAATTCGGTGATAGTGGCGCATGTCGGCGAAATACGTGGTATGGAAGGCGCGTGAACTCTTTACGTCAAAGGTGTGTCCGAGACCGACGCTGTAGCGTGTGCCCTCCAGCGGACCCGTAGCGATCCACAGGCTCGTGTCATGTGTATAGGTGAGATGGTTCGACATGAGCCAGCCCGTCAGTTGCCGGCCCTCGAACTGCTGATCCAGCTCGGAATGCCGCGCCGTAAAGCGCGTCTCCAGCCGATCATAGCGGCTGAAGGGGTAACTCATCTCCACCCAGCCACCGGTGCGTTTTTCACTGACAAAACGACCGAGACTGCTCGACAGCCTGTCGTTGAGGCGGAACACCCCCCAGCCGACGTTCAGTTGTCGCGCCAGGTGCAGGCGGCCAAAAGCCACGTTCAGTCCATCGAGAACGCCGCTGTCCGAACCGGAAATGTGCGACAGGACGAAATAGTACTGGTCGTTGCCGAGAACATCGGACAACCCGAGTTGCACCCCTCCGGACGTGCCGAACACGGGGTCCTGCGAGATCTGGCTCTGGGCGATATCAAGACTGAGGCGTTTGCGGTACGACCGTCGACTGACTTGCCCCTCGTCGGGCAGACTCGCCAGCTTCCAGGAACTGTCGATGGCTGCCGCTACCGTCACCGTCGTGTCGCCTGGATCCGGCGTGGATGGCAGGGACAGCGGAAAACGGTATATGTGGAAGCGAGACTCCTCGAAACCGGTAAACAGGAGCTCGTCCCCGGCTGGCAACCAGGCCGCATCGAAGGCACCCGTAAGGGTGTGGGTCAGCCGCTCCACGGCACCGACATGGTCGCCGTGTACGTTGACGGCGTAGAGGTCGTAGAAACTGTGGCGATCGGAGGTGAACGCGATCCGGTCCCCCTGCGGCGACCACGCGGGCTGCAGATCGTCGGCGGCACCGTCGGTAACCTGGCGGATGATCGGCGCTGCTGTACTTCCCGCCTCCCCCCCACCGGGTACATCGATCGTAAACAGGTTATACCTGCCCTGCCGTCCATGCTCAGGCGCCCGGTCGGAACTGAAGACGAGCAGGTTCTCTGTCGGATGCCAATGCGGGTCACGGTCATGGTAGAGATCGTTGGTGAGTTCGGTAACAGTGCCCTCGACGGCATCCACGAGAAACAGATCCGTGCGTCCGGACCGCCTCGCCCCCGACAGAGCCAGACGTGTACCGTCCGGCGACCAGGTCGGCGAGGACAGGGCGATGAGGGGCGCGAAGGTGAAGCGTTGCTGCCGGCGACCTGCCTCGATATCCCACAGGATCAGATGGTCTCGGCCATTACGCTTGGCGACAAAGGCGAGACTCTTGCCATCCGGCGAGATCGCAAGACTGGCTTCGATGGGGTGCAGTGACTCATACTCCGACTCACGCTCTCCGGCAACGATGACACTCGTCTTGCCACCGGCAACCCGGCCACGGGCGATCTGCGTATATCCCTGCTCATTGCGCAGAAAGACATACTCCAGGGAGTCGACGGGTATCGACGCCGCCGCCGGCACCAGAGCGGGTTTCAGATTGAAGCCTGTTTGCGTCAACGCCTTGGACATCCGGCTGGGAGGATCGG
>CALFPI010000711.1 GCA_937919035.1 uncultured Gemmatimonadaceae bacterium | reverse complement strand
ACGCTCGCTCTTTCTTTAGCCCCAGCTCTCCGAACTGACGGCCACGCCCTATCTTGGCGTGGGTCAAGAGCCGGAGTTTCTGGCGCGACGAAGGCCAGAGGTCAACTATCTTCTGACAGTCACCGTGACCTTGAGATGCTAAAAAAAGCGCGCCTGCCAAGCTGTCGTTCTGACGTGACGGGGGGTGTCGTAGCAGGACAGCACTCGACACCCCCTCGTCCAATCACCTCAGCTCACACCTGTAGGTGCAGATCTCACGACTTTCGAGGGCCCTGAGAATTTTAGGGAAATTTTCCGGCCCAATGAGGGGCAATTGAGGGACGCTTTGAAAACGGGATTCTGTAACTTGTTGTCAATCAAGGGGTTATGAGTGACTGATATCGAGAAGTACCTCTTCGATCTGCAGGGATTTCTCGTCGTCGAGGATGTGCTCAGCGAGGCGGACTGCGACCTGGCGATCGACAAGATCAAGAGCCGCATGAAACCCATGGAGAAGACGCCGAATGGCTATGACAGCAATGGCACGTGGCATTCGGCAGCGAACCTGTGGGAGGCAGGCGATCCCTTCCTCAAGTTGATCGACCACCCCAAAGTGTTGGACGTACTGAGTGAGATCATCGCCCCGCAGTTGCGCTGCGAGAGCAGCTACAGCTTCGTGCGCTACAAGGACTGTCCCGTATTCGAGATGCACGGTGGCAACCGGGGCGGTCGCGTCAACTTCCGCTACGATGCGCGCAACGGGCAGATTTTCACGGGCCTGACCGTGATCTCCTACAATCTGCAGGATGTGGGCCCCGCCGACGGTGGCTTCTCCTGCATTCCTGGTTCGCACAAGGCCGACTTCCAGCTGACCCCGGAAGAGCGCCAGGACCTGTTCGCCTTCAATGGTCCCCTGGTGCAGACCATCGCCGCCCCACGTGGCGCCGCCGTGATTTTCACCGAGACGCTGGCGCACGGCGCCGGCAGCTGGCAACGCGAGGACCAGCCCCGTTACGGGCTGTTCTACAAATACAATGACCGTGCAGCCATTTACCACGAGCAGGGCAGCCGCCGACCCAGTGATGCCGCTCTGGCGATGATGACGGACGCGCAGAAGTGTTACTTCAACACCGCCTGGCAGGCCTTTGGACCCGACGGTCGCAACCGCAACGATGTGCCGGAATTTGGCCGTGACCCGAGTGCCTCCTAGCCAACGGGCACCGAAGCCTGTCGCGTACACGCTGCGCGCCTACGATCCTGAGGCGGACTGGGAAGGGATCTGTCGGGTCCATGATCTGGCGCGACCGTTGGAGTTGCAGGGATCCTGCGACGCGCGGGCTTTCGTGCCCCTGAAGCAAGATGCGGAGGGGCAGCAGATCGACGGCTGCCGCGTCTGTGTTGCCGGTTCAACATCCGGCGGCGTGATCGGCTTCGCCGGCGTGTTGCAGCACTACATTGGTTGGCTCTATCTCGATCCAGCCTATCACGGGCAAGGTATCGGGCGCGCCCTGCTGCGCGAGGCGATCACATTTGCCGGCCCCACCCCCTGGACCGTCTGCCTGCGCGACAACCATCCGGCGCGTTCGCTGTACGCAAGCGAAGGGCTTGTCGTCACAGAGACGTGGGAGGATGAGAACGCCGGCTACGCGTGCACCGTGGTGCGATTGCAGCGCCCCGCGCCATGAATGTACCAGGGGATTTCTGGGAGGAAGCGGACCGCCTGCTGCAGGGTGCCGAAATCGTCGTCGACCGGCTACGTGGGTCGACGCACCCACGCTATACGGACACCGTGTATCCACTGGACTATGGCCACCTTGCGGGCACGACGGCAGGCGACGGTGCCGAAGTCGACGTGTGGATCGGTTCGTTGCCGGCGCAGCGTCTCGATGCCATTGTCTGCACCGTGGACCCGCGCAAACAGGATGTCGAAATCAAACTGCTGCTGGGTTGCACACACGAGGAAGCGGCGACGATCCTCGCCTTTCACGTGGGCGCCCTGCTGGTCCGGCGCCCGGATCCCGGGGATCACTCGTAGGGAAAGCGTTCCGTCCACGGTGTGGCGGACAGTTCCACCAGCAGCTCCGCCAGACCCGTTGCTCGCGCCTGGATGACGGCCTGCCCCTTCTCAGCCGAGGCGGCGCGTGTTTCGCCGCCGGCGCTCAACGGCACATACTGGTGCCAGGGTCGTACGAACTGCGCCCGCGCCAGCAGCGGCACCGCCAGTTGCCCGAAGGGGTTGTCGGCGAGCAGGTCCTCGCGCACCAGGTCCGGTCGAATCCACAGCATGCGTGAGGTCTCGTCCTCGCCACCATGGTCACTTGCGTGCTCGATCGGATTGTCCCAGCCTTCGGGTGCCAGGCCACCGGTACTGCAGACGAAGGGCATGTTGTCCATGCCGGCGATCTCGCGCAGCGTGGCGGCAATGGTGTCAGGGTTGCCACCGTGACCGTTGAGCAACACGACCTTGTGCACGCCATCGTCGCGACACTGGGTGATGATGTCGATGAGCATCGACATGAGGGTGCGCACGCCAACACGCAGGGCGAAGGGGAAGCGGCGAAAGTTGACGTTGTTCGTGATGGGCAGTGTGGGGTACAACAACACGCGGGCGCCACGGGCGTTGGCCGCTTCCACGGCGATGCGGCCCAGGCGTGTCACCTGCCAGACGTCGGTACCCATGGGCAGGTGGGGTCCATGGGGCTCGGTGGAGCCGAGAGGCAATACCACCACCTGCGGCGCGAAACGGCGTACGTACTCCACCGTCATCTCCTCCAGCAGCCCCGGGAACGCGGGACCCTTCGATGTTCTCACCTCATTCACACATGCCTCCTCCTGGCTCAAGTCTCCCACAAAGGTATCCAATGAACGACACCGAGAAGTACCTCTTCGATCTGCAGGGCTATCTCGTCGTCGAGGCTGTCCTGACCCCGGCAGAGGTAGCCACAGCGAACGAGGCCATCGACGAGCACGCTGAAAAGATCGTCGAACGGGTGGGGGACCTGTCCCTGTCGAGCGACTCCACGACATTGAAGGGCGAAACAGGTCGCGGGGATCTGGGCGGTCTGCTGGAATGGGACCGGCCGTGGTGTGATCCCTTCCGCGCCATGCTCGCGCATCCCCGCATCACGCCCTATCTCAACTGTATTGTCGGACAGGGCTGGCGGCTGGATCACAACGCCGGCCTCATCAGCATGCGCAAGGGCGCCGAGGGCCACATCCTGCACGGGTCCTCCGGCCCTGGTTTCGACCGGCACCAGTACTACATCTTCCAGAACGGCCAGATGCACAATGGCCTGACGGTGGTGGCCTGGCAGCTGGCGGATGTCAATCCAGGTGACGGCGGCCTGGCGCTGATTCCCGGCACCCACAAGGGCAACTACGCCTGTCCCCAGCCGATCCGGAAATGGGAGGCGCACCAGGACATCGTCAAACACGTGACCTGCAAAGCGGGGGATGTCGTGCTCTTTACCGAAGCGGTGACCCACGGCACGATCCCGTGGACGGCCGAGCACGATCGCCGCAGCGTGCTGTTCCGCATGTCCCCGGGCAACCTGGCCTACGTGCAGGGCAAATGGTCCGCAAAGATGCTCGACGGCCTGACACCAGAACAGCGCGCAGTGCTGGAACCGCCGTACCATCACCGCCTGCAACGGCCGCTCCTGGCTGAGGACGGATCTCTGGCATCCTGATGGACCGGTGGAACGCCATTCACACAGACCAGGAGGCAACAATGCTGCGTGAGAAGATCACCAACGAGCAGTGGCAACACTTTGAAGAGCAAGGCTACGTGCTCCTGGGCCGCGCCGACGCGGACGAGATCGCCGCGCTGCAGCAGCGCATGGATGACATCATGCTGGGCACGGCCGATATCGACTACGACCAGGTCATGATGCAATTGGACCGGGTCGATGGGCCCGATTCCAAACCGGGTCTGCAGTCCCGGGGGCACAAGGGGGCGACGCTGGCGTACCGCAAGATTCAGGATCTGGAGTTGGATCCACTGTTTCTGGCCTACCTGCAGAAGCCCCTCTATCGTGACATCTGCCGCCGCATGTACGGGGCCGACTGCAACATTGCCGCGTTCCGGTCGATGTTCATGAACAAGCCCGCCGGTCTGGGGTCCTATCTCATCTGGCATCAGGACCGTTGGACGAATCTGGACCGCGATCCGCTGATCACGATCTGGACGGCACTGGACCCGGCGACAAAGGACAACGGCTGTGTGCAGATCGTTCCCGGCTCGCACCGCCAGTTGCTCAATCCCGACCACGGCTCCGGGTTTCTCTCCGACGAGATGGCGGCGCAGATTGCCAGCCGCTCGGACACCGTGTATCTGGAGATGGCGGCCGGTGAGGTCGTGCTGCTGCACAACTGGATGCTGCACACGTCGGACGTCAACCACACGCAACAGTCGCGTCGAGCTTTCAGTGTCTGTTACATGGACGCAGCCACGGTCGCTGACAACGGCGTCACCTACCCGATGGTCTTCGGCGACGGCGCCCTGGGGCCGGCCCAGTGCCCTGTTAAGGAATGATCCTTGTATTCGGCCTCCGATCCATCCCGTCTCGC
>CALFPI010000710.1 GCA_937919035.1 uncultured Gemmatimonadaceae bacterium | reverse complement strand
TTGTGAGGTACGAGAACGGCAGTTGTGCATCGATTGCGGCACTGACAATCGATCCCGGGCGAACCGACTGTTCCATCTTGGTCACCATCATACACACATCGCAGCCGCCGGTGCCCTTCCATGACTTTGCCGTCTCAACGATGTGGTCTATGCCGGTCAACCCATCAACAACAACGTGGATCTCATCGACTCTGCCAGCCACCAGCAGACGCTTCTGCTCTTCCATCTCGCTTCGTTCGTGCGGCCCACATCCGCCCACGTCAACGAGGACGAGTCTGGCGCCTTCGTGCCTGTCCACGGCCAGGGTCATATCTGCCTCATCAAAGGCGGTCTCGAGCGGCACGTGGATCAATTCGGCAAAGGCGCGAGCCTGAGCCAGGGCGCCCACTCTCTTCGTGTCGGCGCTGACGAGGACAATCTCACCGCCATCGGGTGCTGCGCCCCGCTGCTGCCGACGGCGTGCGAAGCCGGCAGCGATACGCGCCATCGCCGTCGTCTTGCCAGAGCCGGAGGGACCGACAAGAGCTGCGACCCGGCGCTGGCGACCGATGCGGATCTCCTGCGCCGCGGGCACGAGCCGTGCAAGGCAGGTCACGGCAGCTCTGGCGACGGTCTCCTGATCATCGAGTTCGCTGTCACTCAACTGCCGCATCACGACCTGTAAACACTGATGCACGTGTCTCTCGCTGAGGCCGGTTCGACGCAGGCGCTCTGCCAGGCGCGAAAGCTCCAATGGCAAGGCAAAACCACTGGTCTGGCTCGCCATGCGCTGCACCGCTTCTTCCAGCTGGCGTAGTTGTCCGACAACTGCCGAATCACCGGGCCCCTCGAGCATTGTGGCCCGTTCCTGGACGGTCATTCTGGGAGTTGCAGTCTGTCTTCTGGGAGTTGCAGTCTGGCGCGGCTCCCGTGCCTCAGAAGCTGGTGCAGGCGGGTTCTCGCGCTGGACCACAGGCAGACCGGCCAACCAGTCCGCAGCCGAACGAACGTGCCGCGGCTGAACCTGTGGTTCGTCTTCTGCCTGGCGCCAGCGCGGCTGACGATCTTCGGCCGACGCGGGCCCGGGATCTCCATGGACACCGGGGCGTGAACGACCATAGACACGGCCGAGCAAGTCGGGCCGGGCATTGCCCGTCGCCCGCGGTGACTTCTGTGCAACTGCGGTCGGTGCACCAGCCATGGTAGCCACCTCCTCGTCGAGTGCAGCGGTGATCTCAACCCGACCACCGGGATCTCCCCCTTCGGGGAGCGTACGGGTATTCAGGATTACAGCCCGGTCGCCCAGGATGTCATGCACTTGTCGCAGCGCCAGCGGTACGCTCGTCGCTGTAAATTTCCGGATCTTCATCGTTTTCCAGCCGGATAACGCCGACAGCACTGACCTCTACCTCTGGCGCGATCTCGTTGTAGGAGACCACGTAGAGCGTGGGGAAGCTCGATGCTGTCAACTTGCGGAAGGCCAACCGTATATGTGGTGCAGCAAGCACCACAGGCTGCTGGCCATTGGCGATCATAAGATCGATGAGGGAAGACAGATTGCGGAAAATGCGTGTCGCCAGTTCAGGGGGCATGGCCACGGCCAGACCGGCCGGCGTCGACTGCACCGACTCCTTGATGAGTTCCTCTACCTGACCGGAGATCGTGAGGACAGCGATCCCCTCCTCGGGGGCCTCCTTCAGCAGCACATTACAGATCGACCGTCGCAGTGCTGTTCGTGCATACTCACTGAGGATCTCGACATCCTTGATGTCCCCATAGTCGGCCAGAGTCTCGAGGATCGTGCGGAAATCCCGTATCGGCACGCGCTCGGAGAGCAGGTTCTGCAAGACTCGTTGCAGACGCCCCACGGGTACAATGTCCGGGATCAGTTCCTCAACGACCGCCGGATGCGAGTGTTTGAACTCGTCAATGAGGTGCTGCGTCTCCTGCCGCCCCATAAGCTCGGCGGCGTTGGCATTGATCACCTCGGTGAGATGCGTCGCCAGTACGGCCACCGTCTCCACGACGTTGTAGCCGAGCAACTCCGCCTTTTCGCGTTGATCACGATTGATCCATCGTGCTGGCAGACCGAAGGCAGGGTCAGTTGTTTCCATGCCTTCCACAGGGCCTTCTGCGACCCCCGGATCAATGGCGAGAAGATTCTTGGGATGCAGTTCGCCGCGAGCCACCGGATCACCCTTGATCTTGATCTGATACTCGTTGGGCTTCAGCTGAATATTGTCACGCACGCGCACCGGCGGAACGATGAAGCCCATCTCCATGGCCGCCACTTTGCGGATCTGGACGATGCGTTCGATCAGGTCTCCGCCCTGCTTGACATCAACGAGCGGCACGAGTTGGTAGCCGATTTCGCATTCCAGCAGATCAACGCGCAGGTAGTCCTCCGGGCGCTCGACAAC
>CALFPI010000709.1 GCA_937919035.1 uncultured Gemmatimonadaceae bacterium | reverse complement strand
ACCACCTGCCAGCGCCCAGGGCCAGACCATGTGCACGTGTTCCCAGCGCCGCGAGGAAAAACTGCCCAGGAGCCAGAACAGGATCCGATGCAGATCCGTCTTGCCTGTGATCATCACCAGTGACGTCGCCGCTGACGCCAGAGATCCCACTGCCACTCCTGTCAGCAACAGGAGTGTTGTTGGCACCCGCCCTCCACGTCGGGCCACGGTATAGACCAGCAGCGTCACTGCCAGAGCGCCCGCAAAGGAGAACACCGACGCCGAGTGGATGCCGAGAAACCAGAAATCAATGGAGAAGGCCAATGCGATCGTGGCACCGAGGGCGGCACCGGAAGAGACACCTATGATGTAGGGATCAGCCATGGGATTCTGAAAAAAGCCCTGCATGACGGCACCACACAGTCCCAATGACGCGCCCACAAGGATGGCCAGCAGCACACGCGGCGGGCGCAGCTGGCGGACGATGACCGCCGGCGCCTCATCGGCACTGATGCCGCCGTCGCCGTGCAGCAGCAATTGCAGGACACGCCCCGGAGAGATATGTACCGGCCCCGTCCCCAGCGACACGACGGTCATCGCCAGCAACAGGGCCGCGAGCAATGGCAGCGCCAGCGATCGGCCGCCCGGCGGGCGGCCCCGCGAGACGGCATCACTCACGGCCATCAGCCGACCGTAGCGGATGCAGCTGGGCTGCCAGGAGTTCCACAGCAGCGATGATGCGCGGACCGGCGCGTGTCAGTACATCAGCATCGATATGCAGAAGGCGGCCAGAAGTCACGCAGGGCAGTTGTCGCCAGCCATCCAGCTGGCGCATCTGCGCCAGCTCAGCGGCAACAGCTGCCGCAGGACCCTCAGCACCGACTTGCAGGCTCGTGAGCAGCACTTCGACACGCCAGTTGGCGACGGTTTCGAGACTGATCTGGGGCCAGCCAGGGCCCGCCTCACGGCCAAGATTTACCCCGCCCGCGGTGGCGATCACGTCATCTATGATGCTGCCTGCGCCAGCGGTGTAGATCGGATCACCAACATAACCCCACAAGACACGCGGTGGCGCTGACAACGAGTCGGCCATCACGAGATCTCTGACCTGATCGACGCGCAACTGCAGATCCATGGCCAGGGCATTGGCCTGCTGCTGCCAACCGGTGAGGCGGCCGATCCGCCGCGCCGACTCGATGACGTCGGCAACGCTGTTGTTGGCCAGAGCAAAAACAGGTACGCCCATCTGCCGGACCGTCTCCAGTGATTCGGGGTCATTGCCACGCGAGGCGATGACGAGATCCGGCCGCACGGCAGCGATCATCTCGACGCTCAGATCGGAGAATCCGGCGACCGCATCGATGTCCTGTGCAGCCGGTGGGTAGTTGCAGAATCGGGTCACGCCAACAACCCGGTCGCCGAGACCGAGAGCAAAGAGCAATTCCGTATTGGAGGGTGCCAGCGAGACGATGCGCCTAGGCTCAGTGGCGAGGCGCACCTCGATTCCGAGATCGTCAACCACGGCCTCGGGTCCGGCGCTGACAGGCAAGGACTTCAGCAGGATACTCAACAGACACAGAAGGATCCGCTTCATGGGCTTGCCTCCGGGATAACAGGTTTGGGCAACAGGTTGCGGCGCGATATGGGCGTGATTCTGGGACGTCCGGAACCGTGGGTGATATGCACACGCACACCATAGACAGCTTCCACGTGCTCGGTGGTCAGCACGTCCCCGGGGACACCCGCTGCGTGTACCCGTCCACCAGGTGCCATCAGCACAACGTGGTCGGTGTACTCGGCGGCTGCATTCAGGTCATGGGTGACACAGATAATGGCGAGACCATCCGTGCGGTTGAGGTCGTACAAGAGGTCGAGGACCTCCACCTGATGATTGATGTCCAGGTGATTGGTGGGCTCGTCAAGCAGCAACAGGCGCGGCTGTTGGGCCAGAGCCCGCGCGATGACGACACGCTGCCGCTCGCCACCAGAGAGTTCAAGAATGCTGCGGGATGTCAGATGGGCGGTACCCGTTCGTTCCATGGCATCCGCAACGGCGTGCTGATCCTCAGGGCTGAGACCGCCGAAGCGTCGCAGGTACGGGTGGCGTCCCATGGCGACGATCTCACCGGCGGTGAAAGCGAATGGGGTCACCGTATCCTGGGGCACAACCGCCAGGGTGCGGGCCAGTTGCCGTCGACTCAGACTCGTCATGTCGACACCGTCGAGGCGGACGACACCCGCCCAGGGCAACAGGACGCCGGCGAGCACCCGCAGCAGCGTGCTCTTGCCGGAGCCATTGGGGCCGATGAGGCCGAGAAATCCGCCGGCGGGCAGAGCCAGATCGACATCGTCGAGGACGGCGGAACCATGGTAGTATCCGGCACGAATGCCGGTCACGTCGAGCAGCATGTCTTCCTTGGTCGGACGCCCAAAAAAACCGGCTTCACAGGTCCCGTCGCAGCGACTGCAGACAGGGCGTGAAACCGGTAGAAGACATATGGCACACCACCGTTCATCAACACCCGGGCTGCCTTCCCGCGAAGGCGTTGCACTACACCCGACGGTTCCAGGCAGGTCTCCTGGCTTCCGGCATCCCGTCCGCGCGCAGGCGAAACGGGCACCGATCACAGTGGCGGGGCCGCGGCGGCTTGTAACCGCCTTCCCTATTCTCCCCGAAAACGCCAGCCTCCGGCGTGAGCCGGATGCCCGCCGTCGGGGCACCAATGGAACCGTTTGATCAACCGGTAGTGTAGCCCAACGCCGTCGACCCCGTCAAGCGGCGCCGCCGCCACGAAGGGCGCGCTGAATGAAAAACAGGACGACTGCAGCAAGAGCAGCACCGGCGGCGATCTTGAACCATAGCGGGTTCCAGTCCGCATAGCTTTCCTGCGTCGTCAGTCGCCCCTGAAAGATGCCGTAGCGATCGCTGGGCGCAGCGACGGCGGCCACTGCCATGTGTTGCCGAGCTTCCTGCTCACGTCCGTCCGACATCATCAGGTTGATCAGATTGTAATGTGCCTCGACGAGAGACGGATCCAGGCCGACGGCGCCACGGAACCACTTCTCCGCCTCTTTCAGGTTCCCCTCCTTGTAGTAACAACCACCGAGATCGGAGGAGATTTTCGCTTCGTCGACCCGGGAAATATCACCACGACTACGGGCGCTCTTGATGGCACCACTGAAGTGCACTTTGGCGCGGCGGTAGTCCTTGCGCGCAAAGTAGGCCTTGCCTGCGTTCACTTGGGCCTCGTAGAAACCCGGATCCGCCTTCAGAGCCTGCAGGTAGTACCGCAGCGCCATATCAATATCGATCTTCTTGCCAGCCAGGCCGAGATGGTACTCCAGCCCCTGCTCGAACTGCTGCTCCGCCTGGGTCAACCCGTGCGTCGCCATGGTCGAAGCAAGACTCACCAAAACAACCACCACACCCAGGGCACCTCTCCAGGAGCGCTCAGCCACGGGTCATCTTCTTTCCGAAGACCGTCACGAACATGGCCATCATGAAGGCACCGGCAAATGCGTGGGTCGATGCCAGATGCCGGGTGAACAATGTCGCCGGCGTAATTTCACCATATCCCAAGGTCGTAAACGTAACAATAGCGTAGTAGAGACAGTTCAGGTACGTCTCAACATTGACCCACAGCCCCTGCGCCAGGTCCGCACGAAGGGGGCCATCGGGACCCTTTACGCCGGCAAGAAAAAAGATGAAGGCGATGACCACGTTGATCAGCGCTGCCGAGACAATGACCCGTGGCGGGCTCTCACCATAGGCGCAGAACAAGTCGACCAGCTTCGACCACACACGCCCCCCGGACCAACGGGGCATCAGCATGCGGCGCATGGTCATCTCACGGCGGAAGAAGCTTCCCGCCTGCTCGAAACGACCGGCGCCATCGTAGGCTCGACGCAGGATGCGGTAGACCTCCTCGGCCTCTTCGAACAGGCTGCGGGCGTCGGTATGACGCCCGTCTTGTTGCGCCGCCATGGCCTGCAACTCATTGGTGCATGGTCCGCCCCACTCGATGCGCTCCAAGCGGGTGCCGTCGAAATTGGCCCCCAGCAGATTGACACGGAACATACGGGCCTCGTTGAGATTCGCCCCCGAGAGATCCGCCTTGGAGAGATCTGCACCGGAGAGATCCAGCTTGAAGAGACTGGCCCCCTGCAGACTCGCCTTGAACAGCACTGCGCTGCGCATGTCGCGACTGGGGCGGTTGCTGAGTCGCAGACCTTCCAGGTGGGCGAAACGGAGTATGAAGCCCTCCATGGACTGCCCGGTATCGGCCCATGCCTCGAGGCGCTTGCGCACATCATCGGTCTCCTTTGATGCCTTGGGGTCGTGCCAGAAACACAGATCACCCTCACCTTCAAGTGGACCTGGGCAATGGCTGCCATCGAGGCGAACGAAGGAACAGGTAGCAGGAACTTTGGGCGTATCGGTCACGGGCAGATGTCCTCAGGCGACGACGAAAACGACAAGACTGGAGATGAACAACAGACCCGCCGCGATCCACCACGCGGCCAGGGACGACGGCTGCGGACCGCCGGCACCGGCCGGCAATGCGCGGAGAATGCTGCGATGCTCTGGAGCGGACGCCGGTCGTAAGCGCGCCTGACGCTGGTGCAGATAGGGTTCGAGTCGGTCGCATATACTGCGGATGCACTGCGGATCAGCCTCATCGTAATCGATCAGATGCGACAGCGGCAGGTACTGAATGCGACTCCATTGCGGCACAATAGGGAATTCGAGTTCGGCGGCGACACGGGTCTTCTCGTAGCCGAGTACCCGTACATAAAAGACCGGACGGCACTGATCGAAGTCCACCAGGCAACACCGGTAGCGATTGCGACCCAGGTCCCGGACACCATCTATCAGGTCAGGCAGAGCCGTTGGATCGTTGACACAACGGGCTGTCAGCAAACGCTCCCGGAGGTCGTGGATGGCATGGGTCGTGACCGACGTTGGTGTAGCGATCACTCGGGGGCCGCCTTCCCTGCGCCGACGCCCATTTCCTCGGCCACCTGACCATCTCCGCGGCCGACAATGAGTTTCCAGGGATTCTCGGAGATTTCGCGGACCGCTGCGGAGGCGGCATGTACATTGTCCACGGTTTCATCCAATTGCACCTGTTTGCCACTGACGATGCTGTCCACACGTATCAGCAAAGCGTCGATACGTTCGACCAGCTGCCGCATGGCCTGCACCGATCCCTGCACATCCTGGCTCGTGGCGGCAACCAGCGTGTCAGCGCGTGCCATGGTTACCGCCAGGCGGGCCATCGTACGATCGAGGTCCTCAACACTGCGCATCATGCCGGGTTCCAGCTTCTCAACCGTATGCCGGCCAGCCAGCAGCAGACTATCGGCACTGCGCGACACCGTCCCGAGATCGGCGGCAACCTGACCGATGCTTGCCGTCAGATCACTGAGGCGGTCGCCGAGTTCGGCATCACGAATCGCCGTGCCGGCACCAGCCAGCTTCTCCGCTGCCTCACGAATCTTGCTCATCAGCGTCTTCATGGTCTCGTCGGACTGGCCCTTGATGTGCGCCCCCGCAACGAGGGGCGGGCCATCGACGGTGGTTACGTCGAGATGGATAAAAGCCTCCCCCACCAGACCACTGCCGCGAATTTCGGCAAAAACACCCGCCGGCACCGGATAGGCCTTGTCAATCCCAAGCGTGACGAGAAAATGGGCCTCGCCCGCGGCAGGCATGGGACGAAAGACGATCGATTCCACCTGACCAACAGTGAAGCCCCGCAGTTTGACCTTCGTCGCCTCGCTGATCCCGCCAAGCGTATCGAATTCTGCAACCAGTGGGTAACGATCCGGTCCCAGACGCAGGCTGATCAGCAACCATACAAAGCTGGCGACAGCGACACTGACGAACAGGCCAACACCGATCTGCACCGTCGGTGATTCATGCCCACGACGAGCGGCTTCAGCCACGTACGGCCTCCGTCATCACCGGGGCGCTCCGCTCCGGGCTGAATTCCTCCCCGAGCAACTGCCGGACACGAGGGTCGTTGCTACCCAGCACGGCCGTGCGGTCACCGATGACTTCGAGTCTGCCCTCGTGCAGCAGGATGAAGCGATCGGCACTGTCAAGATAGCGGCCGAGATCTGCGGTGGTGATGATACGTGTCGGCACCGAAGCCCAGTTCCCCTGTTCCTGGGGCAGGATTGTGGCGAAGGTGGGTTGATAGGAGAAAACGAAACGAGACAGCCGACGTGCTGATCCCGGACTCAGGCCCAGACAAGGTTCGTCAAAGAGCAGCAGGAAGGGCTCGCAGATCACCGCCCGCGCCAGCGAGACACAGAGGCGCTCCTCGCGATTGAGCGCGACGGGACGTATGCCCGGAACTCCCAGTCGCGACAGTTGCAGGTCCTCAAGCACTGCATCGCAGCGAGCCTGGATGGCCGCCGGACCGAGCGTATGCTGATAGTGATAGGTCAGTGGCAGCGTCACATTCGTGCGAACATCCATGTTTTCGATCAACCCGCCATCGCGCATGACACTGCCCACGCGGCGGCGCAGAGCCTGCAGCTCCTGACCGCTGAGGTCGTCGATCCGCTTGCCGGCAACGATGATATCTCCCTGCAGATTCACCTCATCGGCATCCATGCCTGGCAATCCAAGAATGGACCGTGGCACGAAGGACTTGCCGCAACCAGGGAGCCCGGCAATGACGACGGACTCCCCGGGCGCGACGGTCAGGCTGGCACCGTCAAGATACAGATGCCCATCCACTTCGAGCCTGACGTTACGCATCTCGACACAATTCATCACATCAGATCCAGTAGAAGCCTGCGGAGATGGCAGCGCTCGAGACAAACACGAAGAACATGGCCTGAATAACGCCGGAGCGCGCCACCATCGGAATCTCAAACGGTGCGCGCCGTGCCCGCAGGCCATGGTAGCAGGAGAACAGGCTGATTACGAGGCCGAAGAGAATCCCCTTGCTGAGGCTGATATAGAGATCCAGAGGCTGCAGCGAACCGGCGATCTGTTCCATATACACAGAAATCGGCATCGTCAGTCGAAGACTGGCAACAAGAAAGCCCCCGACGAGGGCGACGACATCGAAATACACGATCATACAGAACATGGACACCATCGCCCCCAGAACGCGCGGCGCGATGAGGTAGTGGAACACGTCCACACCCATCCCTTCGAGGGCCTCCACCTGTCCGGTGATACGATTCGTCGCCATCTCGGCAGCCATGGCGGTTCCCGACCGCGTGATGACAACCATCGCCGTTATGATGGGACCGAGTTCACGGACAATGGAGATCACGAGAATCTTGCCGATGAACTCACCGGCGCCGACCCCCTGCAACTGCGGCAGAGATTGTATGAGCACAGTGGATCCAAGCAAAAGTGACAACAGACTGAGAAAGGGCAACGCTTCCAGGCCGGTGAAATACACCTGTTGCATCGTCACTCGAGCGGACGCACGGAAACCATTGCGGCTGAAAAAGCGCGCCAGGGCGGCTACAGAGCCGAGGGAGAAGCGCAGCAACTGCCAGCCATCGAGAGCCGAACCGATGACCTTTTGGCCCAGCGCCTGAAATGGCGCCAGCAGGGCTCCCATGCGATGCGATCCCTCTATCTGCCTATGGGCAGATGATTAGAAACGAAAGACGACACCCACCGACATCTCGCTGTAAGTGACCGTGTTTTCTTCTTCGATCAGCGCACCCACACCGGCATCCTCGGCAACTCTGTTGATAACGGCGCCCTTGACGGAAAACACCTGGTACTGGCGGACGTCGAAGCGTCCATCGATGCGTTCATTGAGGGCGTAGCGTACGCCGGCACCATAGGAAAAGGCCGAGTTCGTTTCCGTCTTTGACAGCGCATTCAGTGTCGCCAGATCGCCACTGTCTGCGCCTGGAATCTTGAGATCACCCGGCAAAATGGTGATGGCCCCGTAGCCAATACCCACAAAGGGCTTGATGTCACCCATGGGAATGTTGAGCAGGATCCGACCTTCGTAGAAAATCGCCGTCGCCGCCTCGTTGGCGTCACCCACCTCGCGATCCGGGCGAGCCAGCATCAGGGATGTCTCCCCACCGAGAATGCCGCTCGATTTGCCCCAGCGCAGACCGAC
>CALFPI010000708.1 GCA_937919035.1 uncultured Gemmatimonadaceae bacterium | reverse complement strand
CTCAGGTTCGGACTCAGGTTCGGACTCAGGTTCGGACTCAGGTTCGGACTCAGGTTCGGACTCAGGTCCAGACTCAGGTCCAGACTCAGTAACACACCTGCCTCTGTGGACAAGTATGGAACGGCGCCCATCGCCGTGGGTTGACAGTCAGGGGCATTGGTGACGATGGTCCTACTCCATGCGAAGCCATAAAGTCCAACATGATGCACTGAAGATCGGTCTGAGCAGCCTGCTTGTGGCCTTATTGCCCTTGGGTTCCTGGGGCGACAGCACAGACTACACCGCGCCGACCACCGTGATCAGCGCCACACGGGATCGGGCCCTGGCCGACGAAACCCCCGCCGCGACGACGATACTCGTTGGGCGCGACATCCAGCGCGGCGACAAGGGCGTGTCCCTCGACGAGGCCCTGCGTCACGTGCCCGGCATCATCGCCAGCAACCGGCAGAACCTGTCCCAGGGCGAGCGTCTCACCGTGCGCGGCCTGGGCGCACGAGCCGCCTTTGGCGTGCGCGGCCTGAAGGTGCTGCTCGATGGGATCCCGCTGACAACGCCCGACGGGCAGACGCAGTTGGGCAACATCGACCTTGGCGCCGCGGGCCGTATTGAAGTACTGCGGGGTCCGAGTTCCAGCCTCTACGGCAACGCCGGCGGCGGCGTTGTTGCCATCCACTCCACGCCGGCGACAGCGGGCACCTGGCGCATCGAACCAGGGGTTACCATCGGCAGTGACGGACTCTGGCGCAGTCAGGTCCGCGTCGCCGGTGGCAACACGCGACACAGAGTTTCCGTCAGCCTGCGCCGCCTGCAGTTGGACGGCTTTCGCCAGCACTCTGCATCTCTCGTGCGCGGCGCCAGCGTCATTGGCCACCATCGGCTCACCGACACCTGGCAGGTGGTGTCGATTCTCAATGTGTACGATGCGCCCTATCTGCTGAACCCGAGTTCGATGACCCGCCAGGACGCCGATACACGACCGCGGTACGTACGTGGTTTCGTCATCTCTCAGGGAGCATCCAAAGCGGCACGGCAGACGCAGGGCGGCATTACGCTGCGGCACGAATCCGGTGCATCCCGTACGGAAATGACCCTGTTCGGCGTGAACCGCAACCTCGACAATCCGATCCCGGGGGCCGTGATCAACCTCGACCGGGTCTCGGGCGGCCTGCGGGCGACACACAGTCGTGACCGCCAGATCGGTGCGATCCCCGTACGCTGGCAGGTGGGGCTGGATGTCGAAGCCCAGCGGGATGAGCGCACGGAGTACGGCAACGAAGGTCTGCCGGATGGCGACGTCGCCCCGGAAGATGTAGCCGACACCGTCATTCGCGGTGCCCTGGTCCTCGACCAGCAGGAACGCGTGCACAGTGTGGCACCCTTCGCCGCAGTCGACATCCGTCCCCTGCCGGCCCTGCTGTTGACCCTTGGTGGACGCCTCGATCGCTACACCATGGAGGCCACGGATGTGCTGCTGCTCGATGGCGACCAATCCGGCACGCGCAACCTGTCCCGCTTCAGCCCGTCCCTGGCGGGGAGTCTGCGACTGGGCGAACTCACCTGGGCCTACAGCAGCCTCGGCACGGCATTCCAGACACCGACGACGAACGAACTGAGCAACCGAACGGATGGTGTCGGCGGCTTCAACCCGGATCTGGATCCCGAGTCGATATGGAGTTTCGAGGTGGGGGCCCGGGGGCACTGGCTACCGGCGAAGCTCTCCCCGTTTATCGCCTGGAATGTCGCCCTCTACCACATGACTGTGGAGGACATGATGCTCCCCTTCCAGGTGGACGATGCCGGAAGTGGCGACGCCGAAAGTGAAGCCGTGTACTATCGCAACGCCGGTCGCGCCGAGAGCAGCGGTGCCGAGATGGCACTGCACACCCGGGCGACGGAACGAATCGATGTACGACTGTCGGCGACTTGGCTGGATTTCACCTTCGACGACTATACCGTCATCACCGATGCGGGCCCCGTGCAGTTGTCGGGCAACCAGTTGCCGGGCGTACCATCGGCGCATGTTGCCCTGTCGGCGCAGGTCGAACTGCCCGCATCCTGCTGGGGCGAAATCGAGTCGGAATGGACGGATGGGTACTGGGTGAACGACTTCAACGGCCCCCCGCCCGGCAGCAGCGCACCGGCGCGTGATTTCTTCAATCCTGGCGCCACGACCGTCGCCGCCAGAGTCGGCACAAGGCTCCGCGTCGGCGCCCTCGGTGCCCGTCTCTTTGTCGGTGTCGACAATCTCTTCAACGAGCGCTACAACGGTTCCGTCACACCCAACGCCTTTGGCAACCGTTTCTTCGAACCCGCCGCCGGTCGTACGTGGCATGCGGGTATCACCCTCGAGCCCTAGACCGGAGCCATCATGAGCATCATCGATGCCCACGTCCACGTCCTTGACGACTATCAGCCCATGACCCCCTTCCAGGACATGGGTCGCGTGGATCGTCTGCTGTACTGGATGGATGATGCCGCCGTCGACAAGGCCGTCATGTTGCCCGTTGTCGCCGACTTCTCACCCGCCAACAACGAGGAGTGTGGCCGCTGGGCCCGCAACAATCCGGATCGCCTGGCAACGATGACCGACGTGCCGCTGCACGAGAGCAACGCCCCGGCGCGGGTCCGTGCCGCACGAGACCAGTACAACGCCGTCGCCATCAGCTGTTATCCATCAACACCCGATCTGTCGTGGATGACAACGGCTGACGAGCTCTGGCAAGCCTTCGTCGACAGTGGCCTGCCCTGCAACCTGCACGTGACGCAGCCCAACTATGCGCACATCATCACCGTCGCCCGCCAGCACCCCGACGTGACCATCCTGCTCAACCACTTTGCCCTGCCCAAAGGGGGTGGCGTGGCAACGGACGACGCCACCTATGGCGGCCTTGCCAGTGCTGCGGATGTGCCCAATCTGTTCGTCAAGGTATCTGCATGTTACGCTGCGGCAGACACGCCCTGGGACCCGCAGTGCCCGGCGCCGCTGGCCTACCTGCAGCATCTTTTGCGCATTTTCGGCGCCGAGCGTTTGCTCTTCGGTACCGACTGGCCGCCGGCGGGGCGCCACCTGACCTATCGCCAGGGCGTTGAGATCATGCGCACCTTCGCCGATCTGAGCGATACGGACCGCGCCCTCATCCTCGGTGGTACCGCTGCCCGGGTCCTCGGCATCTGATGCCGATTCTCGATGTACCGGCCCTGAAGCGGGCCATGACCCGGCAGAACTATCTGTTCAAGCATCAACTCGCCAACCTCGTCGGCATCAGCTACGATCGCCTGACGGAGATCATGGTGAATGGCGACACCGATGTTGAGGAGGATGTCGTGCGACGCCTGTGCATCGGCCTGGAATGCGAGCCGGGCGACATCATCGCCGCAGACGACCCCATTGCCGAGGCATAACCCTTGCGGGTATAAGAGAAACCCCTGCCAGCTGTGGGGCTGACAGGGGACATGTTCCTCAGGCATCGGCTGCCGACCCAAACCACCTGACCGACCATCGGGCCGCGAGATCAGACGAGGGCGGGTGCCGACAGGATGGGGCTGCGGGGTCGCTGCCACGCACCCCGGAGG
>CALFPI010000707.1 GCA_937919035.1 uncultured Gemmatimonadaceae bacterium | reverse complement strand
GCAATGCGTGTGAAGTCGTGCACGAAGAGCGGCTGCATTTTGAGCCGGAACTGGTGCCTGAAGAACTGCAAGGAGCGGGTGGATTGCTGCACCGGGTGCGCGTGCCTGCGGGTGCCTTTACGGCGATCTATTCCGCCCGCGGGCGGCACACGCCGCAGACGCAGCCCGCCGCCACCATCGGCGAGGTCCCCTCCATGGAATTGCCCGCCCACGTGCTGCCGTACGTCTACCCCAGCCGATACTGCGAATCCGACTTGTGTATCAACTTGGCCTTTGAGGAATTCGGTTCTCTGCCGCGGGGGTATGGTCGCGTGCTGGCCATCTGCCGTTGGATTCACCGGCGCCTGCGCTACGAATCCGGCAGCAGCGGCCCGAACACATCGGCGCTGCAGACCCTCGCCGCAGGAGCCGGTGTATGTCGGGACTATGCCCACCTCGGCATCTCCTTGTGCCGGGCGCTGAACATCCCCGCCCGCTTCCTCGCCGCCTATGCCCCCGGCTTACAGCCGCCGGACTTCCACGCCTGTTTCGAGGCCTACCTCGACCACCGCTGGTGGTTGTTCGACCCGACTTTCATGGTGCCCCGACGGGGCATCGTTCGCATCGGTACCGGCCGTGATGCGGCGGACGTCTCCTTCGCCACAATCCTGGGCCAGGTGCAGTTCGGCGACGTGCGTCTGCACATGGACACAACAGATCCGGGCGACGATGGCGGCGTCGATGCGGAAGCCGTGACGATCGCCGCTCACGGAATCTCCAACTAGACATGCGTTTCGACATCAGCCATCAGACCGACTATCACTACAGTCGGCCCGTCTTTCTTGAGCCCCATCTGCTGCGTATCCGCCCGCGTACCGACTGGAGCCAGCGGCTGATCACTTTCGACCTGCAGATTTTACCCGAGCCCGCCGGGTGTGCCAGGCTGGTGGATCTCGACGGCAACGACACGACGCAGCCCTGGTTCTCCGACACCCACGACCACATGTGCATCATTGCCCACTCGGTGGTGGAAACCCTGCGCCAGGATCCCTTTGCGTACCTGCTGGATGCCGACGCCGACCACCTGCCACCGTTGTACGGCGAACAAAAATCACAGCTGCAGAGCTATCTGCTGGATGACGGCATCGATCCGTCGGTACAGGATCTGGCCGGCAGTGTGCAGCAGGAAGCGGGCCCTAACACGGCGCGATTTCTCAGTCTGCTGAATCAGCGAGTCTACCAACTCTGCCCCACCGAGATTCGCCTGGAGGGTGACCCCCTGACGCCAGCACAGACTCTGGCGCGCGGCGGCGGCGCCTGTCGCGACGTGGCGGTGCTGTTTATGGCGGCGTGCCGATCGGTGGGGCTGGCAGCTCGCTTCACCTCCGGTTACGTGGCGGGGGCGTTGCAGCAGGAGCGTTTCCTGCACGCCTGGGCCGAAGCCTATCTGCCAGGTGCCGGCTGGCGTGGGTATGATCCGAGCCTGGGTCTTGTTGTTGCCGATCGCCATGTGGCGTTGGCATCCGGGCCCACGGCGGCGGCGACCCGACCCTTCAGCGGACGTTTCCGCGGCGACGCCGAAGCGACGATGACGGTGGATCTGCAGATCCATTCCTCACCCGCAGAGTGACTGCCCCTGCCGGCTGTGTGAACGTTATACCGCAGCCTGCACCAGCGCCCGCATGTAGGCGATCGAGTAGGCCAACCCCGTGCCCGGGCCACCCGCCATGGCGGGGATATGATCGGGAATGATGCAGCCGTCATAGCCGACGTCCTGCAGGGCCCGCATCACCTTGTTCATATCCATGTAGCCATCGTCGATGAAAGTCTCCCGCCAGGGGGCGGGCAACGGGTTGCTGACATTGCGGAAATGCACTTTGAACAGTTTGCCAAGGCCACCGAAGTAGCGGATCACTTCCACTACGTCGCACCCCATGGCAGCCCCCCCTTCCAGCCAGCAGCCGACACACAAGCACACGCCGATGTTCGGACTGTCAGCGATCTCGATGGCCCGTTTGTAGCCCTCGAAAGTGCCGAAGATGCAGCGTGGCACGCCACCTAGTGCATATACGGGTGGATCGTCAGGGTGGATGCCGATGTAGACCCCTGCCGCCTCGGCGACCGGTGCCACCTTACGAATGAAGTGCTCGAAGTTGTCCCACAGTTCCTCTTCCGAGTACACCCGCCCGTGTGTCAGTTCCCCTGAATACTCCTTGCCGTTCCACTGGCCCCGGGCCGTCGCCAGATCCATGGTCCGCGCCTCCACGCCGCCACGGCCGAGCGTCGAGCCCGTGCTCCAGATGCCGTTGGCCATATGTGCGTACGTGTTGTAGTGAATGCCGGCGGCGCCCAGGTTGCGGATGAAGGTGAGGAATTCCGCGACCTTGTTGTCGCGCCCGGGCAGATTGAGAGTGATCTCCTCGACATTGTGGACGTTGTGATTGGCGATGCGGTAGATCTGCAGACCATAGGGCGTCAGGCGCTGCTGAATGAGCCGATAGCTTTCAGCCGTGTGTTGCGCCGGATCGTCAACGACGACCATCGCCCAGTCCACGGCCAGCTGCTGCAGCAACTGCAGATCCTCATCTTTGGCAGGATGCGAGACGTAGCTGCCGATCTGGATGCCAGGACGGGGCGCCCGAAAACCGGGAATTGTATGGAGTGCATGGCGTTGCAGATCCTCGATCGATCCCGTCATGGTAGGCACGCTCCGTGCAATGGGGGTGACGTCACAGCAGCGCCGGTGAACGGCGCCAGCACCACATCCCACCCCGGGTCGTAGCCGGCTCGCAGTACTCCACCCACTTGCGCACCGAATTCCTCCCACGCACGGTGCTCGAGGTTGACGTCGGTGCCATCTGCCACTTCGCGGAAACGGACTTCAAGGATCGACGCCGCCTCCGGTGTCAGGTTGGGATGCCAGGCCAGCACAAAGCGTTCGGGCGGGTCCCAGGCGATCACATCAGCCCAGACGTGCTCGGTGCCATCACCGTGCACTTCTACTACGCGACCACCGACGCAGGCCTCAAAGCGCACCCCCGTGACGTCCGTACCACCAATGGAGTGTGTTGCCAGAGGCCACCATTCCCCCATACGCGCTGTGAACAATTCGAAGGCACCGGCGATCACGAGCGGCACACACCGCTCCTTGAGGATCGGTGCGATGGGAAGTGGAGAAACTCTCATATGCTGGCATCCTTTCGTGCAGTCTCGTCGAAGTGATCGCTACCATCCTCCCACATCAGGTCGACCCGGCCACGCAGAGACGCGGGCCCTTCCGGGTCGACTGTGCAGATCCGCCGGGCCCCCGCAGGCCGCGACGGCACGAGCCCCGCACGGGCCAGCACGGGCCAGCACCCTGAGGTGCTGCGAAACCGCCGGCTGGCTGATCATAAGTCTATACTTATGTCGTTCAGGCCACTTTCCCTTGAGTCGATTCAACTGCAAGTTCCTCTCTGGGAATTTCCCCGATGGCCCCACAGAATCCAAGGAGATGATGGCATGAGAGGATTGCTGAGTGACCTGTCCGTCCTGCGCAACGGCCGCAGCGGCCGCCATTCGAGCTGGGATACCAGTGGCCGCAATGCCGATGCCT
>CALFPI010000706.1 GCA_937919035.1 uncultured Gemmatimonadaceae bacterium | reverse complement strand
TGGTCCCTGGGAACGAGAAACCCGGTATCACGCATACCCAGGGGGGTGAAGATCTGTTGCTGCAGGAACTCGTCGAAGCGCATCCCGGACAGCAGTTCCACGAGATATCCCAGCACATCCATGTTGGTGCCATAGGTCCAGCGCTCGCCCGGTTGGTGCAGCAGGGGCAGCGCGCCGATGCCACGCACCAGTTCGCCTGTTGTCATGGTAGCAGCCCCGTCGAGCAGACCCGTGCTTGCGGCGACGGCCCGCAGGCGGGGATCGGGAAGACCGTAACACAGACCGGATGTGTGGGTCAGCAGGTGACGGATGCTGATCGCACCTTCGGCGGCGACGGTGCCACCCCCTCTGGCAAGCACTCTGGGCGCGGCGAATTCGGGGATGTACGTGGCAATGGGATCCTCGAGTTGCAGCCGGCCCTGCTCGAGGAGCATCATGATGGCTACGCTGGTGATCGGCTTGCTCATGGAGGCGATGCGGCAGATGGTGTCTGCCTGCATGGGCAAGTCCGCCTCGATGTCGCGCCGGCCCGCCAGCACCTGACAGGCGATCTGCCCATGGCGGGCGACGAGGACGGCAGCGCCGGGCACCAACGCCCCGGCGCAGGCGGAATTCAGATAGCTGTCCAACCGCAACAGGCGGGTCGGGCAGAAACCAAGCGCATCAGGGGCGCCCGCCGGGAGCGGATCCGTCACCTGTGACATGGGTGGGCGACGCCTCAGTACTTCTCCAGGCGGGGACCATCGGCCAGTTCGTCCCATCGCTTCGTCCACGCCGCTGTGCCGTCCTCTTCCCACAGGTGCAGGTTGATGCCGCGCACGTTGCCTTCGGGAAAACCCGTCAGGCGATCGACATTCGGCCAGCCCTGCAGGGCAAAGCGGCCCCCATGGGGCATGTGCAGTTCGCTGATCACCCGGGGCACGACGGTCTTGGGATTCTGCCGGATGCGTGCCAGTTCCTTCTCATCCACGTCGACACCCAGTCCGGCACCTTCCGGGACCGGCGTGCTGCCCTCAGCGATTTCGAGACGGCCGCCGGTGACATCCTCGTCGTACTGGTCATCGAGGGTTGTCGCGTGCGACACATTGGGCAGGGCCGCGCCCAGATGCATGGCCATGGCCTTGGACAGGGTGCCACCCGTGAGCTGAATGACGCACGAGGCATTGGCTTCGGCCGCCGCCCAGCCACGGCGGATCGCATTGGCAATGCCGTGTTCGGCGATCATGTAGAGATCGGCACAGCCATGCATGATCTCGGGGCCACCACCCAGCTGCGGCACGTGCATGAGCAGGGGCAGACTGGTCTTTTCGCGCAGGCGGCGCCAGCCGTCGATGTCGCGCCAGTTCAGTGGATCCTCGAGAACGCCGACGACGGGATACTGCTCGATTTCGGCGACCAGGCGCATGACGGAACTGGAGGTGCGGTTGTGATTGAAATCCCAGTGAAACTTGAAGCCCTCCGGTGCCACGTCCTGCACGGCCTGCGTCTGTTCGACGACACAGTAGTAGGTGCAGGAATGCATCTTGAAGAACATGTAGCCTTCGGCTGCAGCACGCTGGACTTCGGCGGCCAGATCCTGCGGGGATGCCGGGCGCGTCCAGGCAGCGACGGGAACGCGGTCGCGAACTTTTTCACCGATGAGCTTGTAGGCGGGGACTTCCAGATGTTTGCCGACGGCGTCGTAGATGGCGCCGGAGAGGCCTGTATTGAGATTGGCCATGAGAAAGTCGACGGGGTTGCGATCCACCATGCGGTCGATCTGCGCCTGGTCCATGTCGACATGACCCCGCGTGTCACCCCAGCCGATGATACCGTTGTCGCAGGTGACCTTGAAGATGGTCTGCGTATCAATGCCCGAAAAGCGGGGCTTCTGATCGGCATTGCGGGCGCACAGCTTCGGATTGATCTGGATGGCTTCGACGTCAGTGATCTTCATCGATTGTACTCCTGAAGAGGTTTCAGATCTCGAGTTCGCCTGTCGACAGCAGGTGTTCGATGCATTCGGTGTAGATCTGCTCTGTCGTGTAGCGCGGCTCATACCCGAGCAGACGCTGGCCCTTGGCGATGCTGGAGCAGGGGGAGTGTTCGATGTGCGACTCGATGACAGCCCAGGAGTCGTTGCCGACGATGGTGCGCAATTCGGCTCTCGAGACAAACTCGAGGACTGCTTCGCGGCCGAAGAGGGAGGCGACGAAGCGGCAACAACCCAGCAGAGACATGGCGTAGGGCGCGACGGCGCTGAAAGATTCATCCAGGGACTGCCCGGGCTGCTCCAGGCTGAGCTGAAAGAGCTGAGCGACATCATCGGCGTGGACATGGTGGATTGTGGCCAGGCCCAGATCCGGCAGATGCACGGTTTCACCCCGGGCCAGTTTGCGGTACACCCCCACGCCATCACGACTGCCCTGCGGGTCGATGGGCAACCAGCGACGTCCACAGATGTGACCCGGATGGATGACGGTGTAGGGGAAGCCGTCGCGGCACCAGGCTTTGTGCAGGTCGGCCTCGATCTGCGCCTTGTCGATTCCGTACT
>CALFPI010000705.1 GCA_937919035.1 uncultured Gemmatimonadaceae bacterium | reverse complement strand
CTGGCAAAGCCATCCTGTTGCAGAAGCCGATGGCGACGTCTCTGGCCGACTGTGACCGTATCATTGCTGCTGTGGAAACCCACGGTGTCCGCTTCAGTATGGCCTACCAGATGCGGCACGATCCGGTGAACATCCGGATGAAAGAGCTGTTCGACGCGGGCATCGTCGGCAAACCCTCCATTGTGCGCCGCCGGCACTGCATCAACGTGCTGCTGAATCCCGCCTTCGTGCAGGGGGACTCCGCCTGGCACGTCGATCCTGTGGCCAATATTGGCATGTTCTTCGACGACGCCGCCCACGCCGCCGACTGGTTCTACTGGATGCTGGGTGCACCGGTCAGCGTCATGGCCGAGATCGACAACATCGTCACCGATGTGGCGCCCGACGACAACGGCCTGGCCATCTTCCGTTTCGCCGGTGGCATCATGGGTGTATTGCTCAACTCGTCCACCACAGTTGCCGCCATTGGCACGACCGAGATCTATGGCGATGCGGGGACCATCCTGCAGGACTACGGCGATGCGCCGGCGACATCGGCGCCCAGACCGGCCGCTGCCGTCCCCCTGCGTTCGATTCGTCAGGGCGACAAGGACTGGACCCAGTATCCTCTGCCGATCCCCGCCGGCCAGGGAGAACGCATTGCGGCGGTGCCGCTGCCCTTCCTGCAATACCTTCGCGGTGAGCGGGACGCACCGGTGACGGCGCGGCAGGGCCGGGTGTCGGTGGAAATGGTGCTGGCCGCCTACCGGTCCGCCGCGACAGGGCGACGCATCTGTTTTCCACTGGAGGCGTAACGACTGTCAGATCGTATGCTCGTCAGATCATATGCTCGTCATCTGGCACGACCTGCACCTGCAGGCAAAGCCCGCCCGCCGGTTGCAGCTGCAGCAGTTCGTCCAGTTCGGCCTGGTACACCGGGCCCGTAATGATGAGTGGCTTATGCTGAAGGATCTGCTGCAGTTGCGGCATAACCTCGGACGCCAACGGCCCACCGGGGTAATCGATGGACACCTGGATGCAGTCCAGCGCCTCTTCCTGCAGCAGGTCATCGATGATGTGCAGACAGCACGAGTGCAGGTGGATCAAGGTCGTGTCGAAGGCTTCGAAGACCTTGCGATCGAAGGGCAACACACGCTCACGGTAGGTTGCCGGTGACAACATCGAGGCATTGTCCACTTGCGTGCGCACGACGGTTCCGGGTGACCAGATGCCGAAACTGGACAGATAGCCATCGGCAAAACGGGGCGTTCCCGCCAGGCGCATGTGCGCCATGCGAATGAACAGCCCCGCACATTCTGCCAGGATCCGATCCGCCGCCTCGGGTGCCGTCTTGACGGCGATACACGCCTCCTCGTGGCCGAGCCCGGCAAACATCATGTCCACCGGCCCACGCAACAGCGGCTGCACGACGGGGTTGCGCCCATCGGCGCGTTGCACCAGATAATGGACGAAGGCGTCGAGCTTGGCGATCCAGCTTTCGTCGGGCCTGATGGCCGTCTCGTGCTGCCAGTCTTCGACAAAGGGCTCAGCCCAGGGGCCACCTGTGACGATGCGCACAGGGCAGCCAAAGGCGGCCTCCGTCCAGCACATGCCCGGTGGAGCATGGCCGACCAGGAAGTCGCCGCGGATCACCTCGGAGGGCGACGGGTCGCCGTAGAACCGGGCCGGGTCGAGCAGGTCGGGCGTGACCAGGAGCCCATCCGTCGATCTCGTGCCATCCGCAAGCGGGATACCACCGCGCTCCTCCAACGGCCGATGGGGCGATACCGACAACAGGGGTCTGTCTCCCTGGCGGCGCCAGAATTTTCGGTGTCGCAGCAACAGATCCTGCAGATCTCCGTCACGCATCATCAGCTCCCGTCGGTCGGCTGGCACAGCACACATGATCCTGCCATACAGCCTAGGACAAGTCGTTCCATCGTGGCAAGCAGACGAGGAACTGCCAATCCATGAAACCTTCGAGAGAAAACTATGTCCCACACATACACGAGGATGAGATCATGAAACCACAGGAGTTGACCCGGGCGACACACGCCTGGGGCGCACCCGAACGGATTGCCCTGGTGTCATCGGTAGACGAAGCAGGCAAGCCCAATCTGATCGCCGTCGGTTGGGCCATGTGCGCCGGCATGGAGCCGCCGGTGATCGCCATCGGCCTGGGGTCAAAGAGCCACAGCTGCGCCAACGTCACGGCGACGGGTCAGTTCGTCTTTGCCGTTCCAGGCGCCGATCTGGCGGCTGACGTGCTCTACTGCGGCTCACACTCCGGTCGGGAGGTGGACAAATTCGCCGCGACGGGATTCACCGCAACGCCCGCCAGCCAGGTGCGACCACCCCTGCTGGCCGAATGCCTGAGCAATCTGGAGTGCCGGGTCATTGCCACCCAGGACGTGGGTGATCACCGCACGTTCTTCGGCGAGGTCGTGGCGGCGTGGACGAGTGAACGTCAGGAGCAGCGGGCACTGCTGCTCGTCGGTGACGGTGGGGGCTACGAGACGCTGTTGCGCAATGACATCTTCCGCCTGGGCGCGGTGCGTGCCTGAGCTGGGGGCGTCTGCTCAGCTGCGGCTGAAGTTTCCGTACTGCGCACATGTCCGCTGGTAGGTGGCGAAGGATTCGAGGGGGATCTCCGGACTCACTGAATGTGTGCCGATCACGAACCCGCCATCACGCCCCAGGTCGATGAGCCTTCGGGTCTCAGCTTCGATTTCGGCCGTCGTGCCGCGGAGCAAGGTCTGTGTGTTGCACATGCCACCTGTGAGGATGAGCTGCGGGTAGCGCAGACGCAGTTCTTCGGCGACCATGCCGGCGCGGCGCTCGAGCGGATTGAGGCCATCAATGCCGGCATCAACGAGCATATCAAGGATCGGCAGAATATTGCCGTCGGAGTGCAGGATGACGTAGCGCGCCCCCGCCTGCTTGTAGGCTTTGATCATGCGGCGGTAGGCGGGTAGAAAGACCTTTTCAAAGGACGCCGGCGAACACATGGGACCCCCATTGTGGGCCATGTCATCGTAGATCCAGACCCCCGTGTCGGTCAGATCCCAGCGGCGCAACTGCTCCACAGCGATGGCGATGAGGTGATCCGCCATCCTGTCGGCCAGCGCCCGTGCCAGGG
>CALFPI010000704.1 GCA_937919035.1 uncultured Gemmatimonadaceae bacterium | reverse complement strand
GGGTGCAGATTCAACGCCCCATCCCGGTAGGCCAGATGCAGCAGGAACCACGTGGACAGGACGAGGCTGATCGTCAAGGCGAGACCGACACCGATGGCGATGCGACGTCGGCCCTGGCGGACCTCAGAACTTAGGCGCAGCATGCTCGACAGCGGCGCCGTCATGAAGACCAGAAAGTCGCCAGCCCAGGCCAGGGTATAACCTGTGGCGATCATGCCCTGCATGCCAAGGGCCGGCACACCGATTCCGGAGATGACAAAACCGGCGGGGATCATCTCCGGTGTGACCGTCGGCAGGCCGGCTTCGGCAACGATACGCGCCAGACCGATGAGGATGATCAGAGCCGACAGGACGAAGATGGGGACGACGATCGCCGGAATGCCGGAACGCCAGAGCCAGTACCCCATGAACCCGATGCCGGCAACCAGGCCCAACACGGCGCCCCGGTAGGAGAGGAGTTCACCACTGTCATCGACGTCGGGGGCGCGGCCGATCGCCTTGAGAAAGACCTGCCGCAGATGACTGCGCGCGGTCCACAGGCCAAAGACGACGAGCACTGTGAGGGCCCCCATCATCTGATGGCCCATGATGGCGCCTACCGGGCCGCTGCCTGTCCACGGCCCCAGTTCTTCCGGACTGTGGATGCCGACGACGGTGAAGATGCCGACCTGCACGACGTGGAGCAGGTAGAAGAACCACAGGCTGAAGGAGATGTTGCTGCTGATGAAGTAGGCGAAACCGAACATCAGGTAATTCAGCCGCAGGCTCAGGACCAGCGAGTGCCGGAACAGATCGATGCTGGCAACGGGGTTGATCGGCGTGATGAACTGGTAGTACGAACTGAGGGCATTGACGCTGTGGATGAACAAGGGAATGACGAGGCCAAGCCACATCACCGGGTTTTTGAAGAAGGGCTTGACGAGATCGGCCCGGCCGCCGCTCGCGGTCCGGTCGCCGATCATCGCCAGGGGCAATTGCGCCAGGGGAAAGACGAGACGCTCGTGTTCGACCCAGGGTCGGCGCAGAATGACCATGGTGCACACCAGGGTCAGCCAGAAACCGGCGTAGAACGAGAACCAGCGCAGCAACGGGGGCGCCCACATGTCCCACGGAATCGTCGCCGCGCCGCCGACGCCCTCGTAGAACTCCTTCACCGCCGTCCGGTTGTGCACGACCATCCAGTCCGACAGCAGCGGATGGATCAACTCAGCCCAGTTGTTCTCGGGCGTGTCGTAGTAGAAGGTCCCCGTGATCATCGGCAACAGCATGCCGGTGACACCACGGGTGGGTATGGCCGTGGCTACGGCCATCATGATGAACACGGTAACCAGTTCTGCCCGACTCAGGGCCCAGCTTCGACGGATCACCCCCAGGGCAATCTGCAGCGTCAGCAGCAGGATAAAGAGCAGGAAGAACGCCGCCGGCGTGCAGGAACTGAGACCCAGGCGGGTCCCCTGAACAACCATGCTGCCGTAGGGGATCCCCACAGCGATGATCGCACACATGAGAGCGCCGACGAAGATGCCACGAAACGTGACTCTCTGGCTCGGTTCGACGATTTCAGCGATGGTCTTTGACAGTCCGGTTCAAGACAGCACAGGGATTCGGTTGGCAGCGAATCTTAAGCCGAATGCCACGGTCGGCCAAGAGACACCAGGCAGAATCCAGATCGCGCCCATGGCCGCCCGACCCGGATGCAATATCTGCTTTTGTCAACGGCTTCTGGCCTTCAGGCGTCGCGATCGGCGAGCAGGTCGGCGCCGTAGGCGAACAGGGCGGGGGTTCCGCCGGTATGCACGAAGAGTACATCCCCATCATCTGGCCAGAGCCCCCGGCGCACGCCATCCAGCAGGGCGTGGAAGGCCTTGCCCGTGTAGGCAGGATCGACAAGCAGGCCTTCGGTTCGGGCCAGCAGGGCAATGGAGTCCCGCGTAGGTGCGTCGAGATGGCCGAAACCCGTGCCGACGAAGCTGTCATCAACCCGCACCTGCGCCACTTGTGGGGGTGCGGGACAGCGCAGGTCGAGGTGCTCTATCGCCTCCATGGCGGCGCGAACCACGTGCTGGGCGGCATGGGCCGGATCCTGCAGGTGACTTTGCGGGGTACCGACGAAGGTGACGTCGGTACCCAGCAGAGCGAAGCCGGCGAGCAGGCCGGCCAGACTGTTGGTGCCGGAGCCGATGACGATGGCAGCAGGGCTGATGCCCTGCGCCTGGCACTGGACGGACAGCTCCAAAGAGCACTGTATGTAGGCAACCCGGGACAGCACAGCGGACAAGCCGGTAAATGGACGACGGCCCGCCGCGCGCAGGCGGTCCATCTCTTCCGCCACAACGGCACCAACATCGGCGGCAGGGGCGAGACGAATGCGAGCGCCGAAAAGCCTGTTGAGCAGGTAATTGCCCGTGATCGGGTCGGTGCGCCCCATGGCCGAGTCGTCCTCGCGCAGGACGACGACGGCCTCCAGACCGAGCCGGGCGGCAGCCGCAGCGAATTGCCGGCAATGATTGGAGTGGACAACGGCGCTCAGGACGACGGCATCGGCGCCCTGAGCCAGGGCCTCAGCCAGCGTAAATTCGAGGTAGCGGGACTTGTTGCCGCCAAAGGCCAGGCCCGTCAGGTCCTCACGCTTGACCCAGATGCGTGGACCACCGATCTGCTGCCGAAGCCGATCGAGAGGCTGCAACGGCGTCGGCAGGTGCAGCAGATGCTCGCGTGGACAGCGGTCGATCGCTTGCTGGATGGCGTCGATATTCATGCGGCAAACAAAGGTCACCGGAGGCACACCGGTCAACGAAAGGCAAGACCCAGCCCATGGAAGCCGAGATCACACGACACGCCCTCGATCGGGTGCCACTGTCCCTCATCATCGACGATTCGACGGTCCTGGTGAATCTCAACTACTTCTGGATGCGTGACCGGGTCCCCGTGGATGGACAGGAACGCCGCTGGCAGGACGTGCCCGTCGTGCATCCGGAGGCGTTCACCCGTGAGTTTGCTGAGTTCTGCCTGCAGGAGGGGGTACGCGGCAAGTTCAGCATCGTGCCGTGCCCCGCCGCCCTGGGGCGCATCGATCAGGGCTTGCCCATGTTCAGTCGGCAGCAGCAGGAAAGCTGGC
>CALFPI010000703.1 GCA_937919035.1 uncultured Gemmatimonadaceae bacterium | reverse complement strand
AGATCTGGCACAGATGCCGCAGCCCTGGGGCTTCGCTACCCTCATCGACTCGCTGCGCTGGCGCGAAGCCGAGGGCCGGCGCAAGATGGTGCGCACGCGCGCATGGAAGTATGTGCACGACCCCATGGGCGACGTGGACGAGCTCTACGATCTGCAGGCCGATCCCTGGGAGTTGACCAACGTCGCCGGACTGTCGGGCAAGCAGAGCGTGCTCGCTGACATGCGGCTGCGGCTGGCCGATTGGAGTGTGGAGAGCGAGGACAGTCGTCCTGTCCCCCTGCCCTGAGCGGGATCGGAGTACGAGCCTTGTCACGTCCTGTGTTCCAACGAGATGGGACGTGTTGCGCCTGACGGCAGAGCCAGTGGTTTCTCCACCCATATCCGGGCGCCGAAGGTAACCCAGGCCAATCGCGCCATCCTGCTGGCCGGTGGCTACTACCGCTACGCAGAGGCCCTCACGCACCAAGCGCCTGTCGCGGCGCGGGCCGAACCGGGAAACGACGGCCAGCGCCCGCCGCCGGCAGCTTGACCCACCGGCATAAATTCCGTTCGTACCCAGTATCGGCTGGCGCCAGCCACTGGACACGTCCAGGCCGATGGTTTCGTGCATCGACGCAGGCGCCAGGACCTTGAGCCAGAACCAGTGCTTCGGCTCAGTACCTGGTTATGGGAGCGCTTACATGCTGCAGAGAATCGGCAGATGGCAGGGATGGGGAACGAGGGTGACGATTCTTCTCCTCGTGATCGGGATCGACGTCGAACCAGGGCTCGAGCCTGGTTCTGCTCCCAGCTACAGACTGATCGACGCCGTCTCAGCGGCGACGCCGCCAGGGACGTCCGTCGTCGGTGTCATCCGCTCAGATTACGAGCAGCTGGCCCATCCGGCGCCACCCGACGCGGAGTTGACCGAGGCCCAGGTGGAGGACATGGTGCGCATCGCCGTGGACCAGACGGGCGGCTTCGGCTGGCAGATCCCACAGGATGCCGAGTGGGTGGTGATCAAAGTCAATATCGTCGAGGTCATCGAGAGTGGCTCCGGGGTGATCACCGACGCACGCATGGTGAAGGCGCTGATCAAGCTTGTCCACGAGACCGTGCCGGAAGCGCGGATCAGCATCGTGGAAGGACCGGCGGAGTGGGTGCCCCCGGGCAGCAGCGATGTGGAGATCGAGGGAGAGATCGAGCTGGTTGACGGCTTCGCGGTCGCCGGCTACCGGCAGATGCTCGACGATCCGGATCTGGCGGGCATCAAACTGGACATCATCGACCTGAACTTCGACGAGGTTGCTGAGGTCTCGGTGCCTGATGGCGGCTACGCCCAGGACGACTGGAAGCTGCCCCTGGCCATCCTCGAGAACGATTTCCTGATTTCGGCGCCGGTGCTCAAGATCCACGAGATCAGCATGACCTCGGCGATGAAGAACTTCATCGGCGTGTTCCCGGGCCTGGTCTATGGCTGGCCGAAGATGTCCGGCTATCCGCCGCGCAGCGGCAACCCTGGCATCCCCCACAGCAGCGAGATCATTGACGAGACGATCACCGACGTCGTCGCCATGGCCGCACCCGACTTCACCCTCGTCGACATGATCATGTCCATGGAGCGCGCCAAGACGGGCAAGTTCGGCGGCGTGCAGAAGCGGATGAACACGATCCTGGCCAGCGCCGATGTCGTCGCCGCCGATGCGATCGGGGCGCTGTTGATGGGATTGAACCCGGCCGATGTCGAGCACGTCACGCTGGGTGCGCGCAAAGGTCTCGGGCAAGCCGATCCGAAGATGATCAAGGTCAAGGGGAGCCCCCTCGAGCAGGTGGCGGCGCGCTTCGAGAAGACGCCGGGTGACTGGGGACGCCACTACGGTCAGGGCAACCGGACCTGGGTGCTGCAAGGGCCCATTGCCAGGGACCAGTTCACCGACGGCACCGAACTCGTCGACGTCCGCAACCCCGGCGTCGTAGCCGGTCAGGACGGATGGTCGGTGCCGGTGTTCTTTCACGACGACAAGATCGACCTGGACAAGCTCTTTGATGATCCCTCCAGTTGTGTGGTCTACGCCTACGCCGAATTCACTGCGGACAAGGACCAGGCGGCCGAGTTGTGGCTTGGCTCGGACGAGGGATTGAAGGTCTGGATCAACGGCGAGCAGGTCTACATGTACGAGGGACGACGGCGGCACAGGTTGCCGAACGACCGGGAGACGATCCGGATCCACGAGGGTGTCAACACCGTGCTGGTGCGGGCCGGCCAGGGGCGTGGCGGCTTCGATTTCAGTCTCAACATCTGCGAGCCGGAGGAGGATCCCCGCTACGATGGCAGCCGTGTGGCGGGCCTCCAGTTCAGAGCGCCGGCGGGTGATACTGCGCTGGCCGCCAGGCAGCAAGAACTCACGGTCGAAGAGCGCGGTCAGCAGATCCCTGACGATGCCATTCTGCTGGAAGGTGCGAAGGTGCCTGCCGGTGATGAGAGCCTGCTCAGCGCCCTCGCCGGCGCCCTGCAGCACGTGTCCGGGCAGGAGCTGTCGGAGATCCGGCTCATGGGTGTCAGTGGTCATGCCTTCCGCTTCCGGATGGCCGACTCCCTGGACTACTCGGGCCCCACAGGGGTGGATCTGGCCGAAATGTCCCATCTCTACGCGAACCTCGGGTATGACGTAGAGGCAATCCAGGCGACCCGGGACGATGCCGATTTTAGCAGCAAGCAGCTGGCGGCATTCGGGGCGATCGCTGCCAGCATCGACAGAGGCGTACCCGCCGTCGCACGTCTGGGATGGTCCCATGACCTGGTCGTCGGCTACCATCCGAAGCGCGAGCATCTATACGCCATCAGCAGCTGGGACGGCAAGCTCGAGTCGAGCGATCTGGACGCGTTGGGCGAGAGCATCCACGGATCGGTCGGGGGTCTGGAGGTACTGTTGCTGGGTAACCGGCATCCGGTCGATGACCGATTTGCGGAGCGGGCGTCGCTGGAATTCGCCCTGACCGAGGCGCATCGGGCGGACGAACTCGGATCACCCTACCACAGAGGTTTCCAGGGCTTCGAACAGATGGCCGCCGATGTCGAGAGCGGCGCCGTCTACAGCAACCGCAGCCTGGCCTTCACGGTTGGCGTGCTTCTGGGCGCGCGCACGGCGGCGGCGGCGTACGTCAGAGAGATCTCGGCGAAGTACACCCCTCAGGCAGCCAAACACCTGGTAGCTGCTGCCGACAGCTACGATCTGGAAGTGGAGCAACTGGGCCAGTTGGCCGAGATGTTTCCTCATCAGGGGCGACCGGCAGGCGACATCTCCGATCCGGAGGTGGCGCAGCAAGCGGCGGCCAGGGTGCGGCAGGCCTACCGCTGGGAGCAGCAGGGCGTGGAATCGCTGGCGCAGGCCCTGGCGGCAATGCCGACGTTGCCCTAGTGCCCTGGCAGGGCTTCAAGGTAGACTGTCGTCTGCCATCGACCATCCCGGCATCTCATCCCGCGTGATGACACGGGGATCCTCGTACAGTCTCAGTATGGCGGCGGGGGTGTTGGAGCTCTCTACCAGTTCCGCCCAGGGCATGAAGAATGTCCAGCGCGGTTGCTCGGCGAGCATCTGCGGCGATGGCAGCGCCGCACACTCACCGATGGCCATGGGCCGGTCGCCGACGATGGGCAGGATGTATTCGTACCACGAGGCAGCAAAGCCCCGATCATACACGTCAAAGGCGAAAACGTCCCAGTACTGCGGGCCGGGGTCATAGTCGGCAAAATCTCGGCTCAGATCCTGCATATCCCAGACCCAGATCAGGTTTGCCAGGTTCTTTTCCTGCGTCAGGTAGTCGTGGGTAATTTGGTACAGCCGCGCTGTGCCGTCGGGGCCGGGACGCCCCCCCCACCAGAACAGACGCTGATTCATCTCGTGCAGCGGCCGGAACAGGACGGCCACGCCCCGCTCCTGCAGGTA
>CALFPI010000702.1 GCA_937919035.1 uncultured Gemmatimonadaceae bacterium | reverse complement strand
CCAGTCTTCCAGCTTTGAACTCTCCAGCAGGAAGGCGTTCTGCAGAACAGATGGCCAGGTATCAAATGTGTCCGGCAGGCCGCGCCACATGTTGGCCCAGATCTTGATCCTCTCGGCGTCTTCGTAGCGCGCATTCGTACAGATGCTGAGCACGATATCGCGCGACGCTGCCTGCACCAGACGGCCCATGCGTTCCAGGGATGTCACGTCGGTGGGATTCCAGTCGTACTTGAGATAGTCCACGCCCCACGCCACCCATTGCGCAACGTCCTGCGCCTCGTGCTTGTCGACGCCGACGAACCGTCCCTCGGCAACAGAATTCGGTACGTAGTCCGGATCGGGCTCGCCAGAGGAGCAACCGATCAATCCGAGCCCACCCCATTCCTCTGCCGCTTCCTCCGTCGTGCACCCCCAGGGGATCGTCCACGGGGTGGAATAAATTCCCAGCTTCAGACCCAGATCGTGGATATGATCTGCCAGCGATCCCATGTCAGGAAACTTGGCATTCGGTTGAATGGCTCCCAGCGCTCCGCCCCGTTTTCCCTGCCAACTGGAATCGATGTTGACATAACTGTAGCCTCGTGCGGCAAGCCCGGTTGTCACCAATTTTTCGGCTGCTGACCGCACCCTGGCGTCACTGACCCAGTGCCGCCAGGCGTTCCAACTGTTCCAGCCCATCGGTGGTGTCAGGGCCAGGCCGTCACCGATGACGATCCGCAACACTTTCTCAGCTGTGCCGTGGACGTTCTCTGCACGCAGCAGAACGTCGGAGTGTCCTGCCTCTCTGGCTGCACCGGTGATGTGCCCGGTGCTGGTATGCAGAGACAGTCCCTCTGGCAGGCCCTCGGCGCTGAACTGCAGCGGCCTCTCACCGGTTGCGGGAATGGCGTAGAGGAAGGGCTTGCCGATGGAAGCCCCATAGATGCCGGGGCCATGGATGGCGGCTTCCCCCTGATTCCATGGTGTCACTGCCGCGATACGAACCTGGGATTCCACTGTGCTGCTCCTGTTCAGGACCTGGTTGATCTGCCGCCCTTCCCCAAAACATGGTCTACCGCCGCCAGCAGATCGAGTTCACGAAAGGTGGTCGCCGTATGCGGATCCTCGACACTGACACCCGTCAACTGAAAGATGGCCAGCATCGCCTCCGCCAGGGTCGGACCGTCCCCCTGCCAGGCGTAGCTGGCCTGATCGATCGCCTCCCGCAGGATCATCGAGCAGGCCGCAGCGTAGGCGTTGGAGGATGACGTCGCTGGCGCTGCGACGAGAAGATCGGTGTTGGTGAAGCGATCCAGGTGGGCTTCGTGCTGGCCGGGAATGGTGGCACCGACACCGACGCAGTGGGGCTGGCAGGCGGGCCATGAAATACCATCGGTATACCCGTGATTTCCGCAGGGCGCGCTCACCCAGATGCCGGCCTGTCGCAGCGCCCTCAGCGGCTCATCAATCACCGTTGCCACGGGTTGGCGATGACGTTCATCGTCGACGGGGGACAGATTGACGGCGGTGATGTTGTACTGACGGTAGTGCGCCAGTACCCATCTCAGTCCCGTCGCCATGGTGTCGGCCTCGGTCTGCCCCGTGAGGTGGACGATGGAGACAGCCCGTACGTGAGCCACATGGTTGTCGTAAGCGATGCCGAGGGTGCCTTCATGGTTGAGGGATGAAGGATAGCCCACCGATGTGCCGTGATACCCGGGCGGTACGGGTGTGGGGTCGGCGTTGCCATCGATGCTGTTGTATGCAGCGATGACCTTCGGTCCCCACGGCAGTTCGACCTGCCAAGGTGGATCGGACAGGTCGCAGCCGTCGTCGAGGATCGCCAGGCACTGACCCCGACCCCACGTCAGACGGTCGGCGTAGCGGCGCCAGGTGTCGAGGACACGGATCTGCTCGAAACTGACCAGGTCATAGGGGATTTGTGCCATGGCGGCAGTCTACGACCGCAGATGGAACGCAGCAACAACGCCAGCCAGACGGGCCGACGACGGGCGCTGGCGGCGACAGGCTGAGTCCGGGTACTTATCATCGCGGCAAGATGATGACGGTCGCGACAGAACACGTGATGATCTGAGGAGACAAGCCCAATGAACGCCAGAGAACGTATCAGAACCATCCTCGCCGGAGGCACCCCGGACGATCGCATTGGCATGAACGACACGATGTGGAGCAGTACGATCGAACGCTGGCATAGCGAGGGTCTGCCCGAGGGTGAATCGGCCCAGAATCACTTTGGCGTGAACGATTTCTGCCTGCTCGGCGCCGACTACAGCCTGATGCTGGCAGAGAAGACCCTGGAGGCGTCTGCGGACTATCGCATCTACACCGATCACAACGGCGTGACCTGCAAGGACCACAAGCTGCCGCGGGGATGGGTCACCTATCCCATGGAGTTTGCCATCAAGAGCCGACAGGACTGGCAGCAGTACGAGCCGCATATGGCCTTCCAGCCGGCTCGGCTTCCCGCCAACGCGCTGTCATGCTACGAACAGGGCACGTCCCAGGATCAGTTCATCGCTTTCATGAGTCACGCCTCGTTTCATCCCGTTTGGGAGCTCATCGGCCAGGAGAACGAGCTGGTCATGATGTGCGAGAACCCGGGCCTGGTCCGCGACATGGCGGACCGCATCGCGGATGTGGTGATCGAAAACTACGAAGAGCTGAAGAAGCTCGGGATCGAGTTCGACGGCGCTTTTCTCGCCGACGACATGGGCTTCCGCAGCGGCACCATGTTCTCACGACAGATGTACCGGGAGATCATATTCCCGGCGCACAAGAAGATCTGCGACCATCTCAATGCCGACGACTCGCCGCCGATTCTGCACTCCGACGGCGATATTCGCGAGTTCATCCCCGACATCATCGAGGCGGGATTCAAGGGGCTGCATCCGCTGGAGGTCAAAGCCGGGCTGGACATCCAGGATCTCAAATCGCGCTACGGTGGCCAGCTGGCGCTATACGGAAATATCGACGCGCGCGTCATGGCCGGAACGCGCGCCGATATCGAGCGCGAGATCAGCAGCAAAATCCCGCTGGCCAAGGAGGGGGGTGGCTACATCTATCACTCCGATCACTCCGTGCCGGACGATGTGCCACTGGAGAACTATGCCTATACCATAGAACTGGTGAAAGAGTACGGGGGGTACTGAGCAGCAACGTTCGCCAACAACACACCCGTCCCGCCTGGTGATTTCACCGGGCGGGGGTACGCTGCGAATCGAGACGGCGGGAATCGAGACGGCGGCTGGTCACATAGAGCCGTGAAATGCGGGTCCGTCCGTTGTTCCGGGAGGAGCCCTCACACGAGCCCGAAGGATTTCCTGTCATCCAGCTCGGTCAGATCCCACAGCGTCTTGAGATCGGTCCTGCCCGGCGCCAGCTTGGCCAGACGCTCCTGGAACATGGCGATCCGCTCCGGTGTGCTCGGCGGCGCCATCCGAGCGGCGTTGAACTCCTCGATCTCCTGCGCCGTCTTCTGCACGTGCCCTTGCAGCCACGCCGTCAGCGAGGCGTCGTCAGAGCATGTCTTGAGGGCAGTTGTAAAGTTCTCCACGGATACCTCCAGGAAAGCCAGCGTCGCCTTGTCCATCCCGGAGTCGTTCCCGTACTTGTACTCGCCGATCTTTCCCGCCAATTGAGCGCGGCCCTTGTCGGCCATGCGTGCCGCCGTCACGCAGTTCAGTACGGCGGTGGATTTCGGACTGCGCGGGGGTGTCTTTGTCAGGTCCATCGTCACGCTTCTCCTTGAGTTACGGTGTTCACCTCGTCCCATCCCATCTCCATCGGCGGGCACAGCAACGAGAACGCCTACAACCTGAGAGTATCGGACCCGAGAGTACAGGACCCGATGCTCTAGACGAAAGTATCGTCGGAATCGCCTCGGGCGATGGTGACCTGGCCCTGCTCTTCGAGCTGACGCACCTGCTGG
>CALFPI010000701.1 GCA_937919035.1 uncultured Gemmatimonadaceae bacterium | reverse complement strand
TTTCCAGGTGCGCCGAGCCCTGATGCCTTCTGGCGGAATCTTTGCGATGGCGTGGAGTCGGTCACATTCTTCTCCGACGAGGAACTCATCGACGCCGGCGTCGATGCCGCGTTGCTTGCGGACCCGCGATACGTGAAGGCCAACGCGATCATTGCGGAGGCTGACCAGTTTGATGCCGACTTCTTCAACTTCACGCCGCGCGAGGCGGAACTGCTCGACCCGCAGCACCGCATCTTCCTCGAATGTTCATGGGAGGCCTTTGAGCGTGCCGGCTGCGATCCGTGGAGGTACTCCGGTCGCATCGGCGTTTTCGCCGGCTGTGGGGCCAACAGCTACATCCTCAATAACATTTACCCCAATCAGGATCTGGTTGAATCGGTCGACCGGTTCCAGCTCCTTCTCGCCAGCGACAAGGACTACCTCGCCACGCGAGTTTCCTACAAGCTGAATCTCAGCGGACCCAGTCTCAATGTGCAGACCGCCTGTTCCACATCACTGGTTGCCATCGCCATCGCCTGCCAGTCGATCGCAGAAGGCCGTTGCGACGTGGCTCTCGCTGGCGGCGTAACGCTCAGCTTCCCGCAAGTCAGGGGGTATCTCCATAGGGAGGGCATGGTCTTCTCCTCCGACGGGCACTGCCGCGCCTTCGATGCCGACGCAGACGGGATGGTGGGCGGCAGTGGTGCCGGCGCCGTCTTGCTGAAGTCGCTCGACGACGCCATGGCCGATGGCGACACGATTCTCGCGGTGGTGAAGGGCAGTGCGATCAACAACGATGGCGCCGAGAAGATCGGCTACACTGCGCCAAGCGAGAACGGTCAAGCGGACGTTATCCAGGCGGCCCTGACGGCGGCCGCCGTGGCGCCGGAAAGCATCGGTTACATCGAGACGCACGGGACCGGGACGTCGTTGGGGGATCCGATCGAAATCGCCGCGCTCGCCCGAGTTCATGCCGGACGTCCCGCCAGATCGTGCGCCATCGGATCGGTGAAGACCAACATGGGACACCTGGACGCAGCAGCGGGAATTGCGGGATTTCTGAAGGCGGTCCTCTGCCTGCGTCACGGAAAGATCCCTCCCAGCCTCCACTTCGGCCGCCCCAACCCGCGGATCGACTTTGACAAAAGCCCCTTTTACGTCACCACCGAACTGACAGCCTGGCGGCGCCCCGACGGATTTCCGCGGCGAGCCGGTGTCAGCGCCTTCGGGATTGGCGGTACCAACGCCCATGTGATCCTGGAGGAAGCGCCGGCGCTGGAGACCACGTCAGATACCCGTCCATGCCTTCCCTATGTCCTGTCCGCCCGCTCTGCCGGGGCTCTGCGAGAGGTCAAAGCGCGGCTGTCGCACCACCTCGTGGAGACCCCGGCCGTGCATCCCGGCGATCTTGCCGCAACTCTGGCTCTGGGCAGACGCGCTTTCGCCGAGCGTTTTTTCACCACCGCCCGCACGACGGGCGAGTTGTTGGCGGTCCTCAAGGATCCAGCCACGGACACGGGACAGTCTGGCAGTTGTCCATCCTCCGAGCGACCCGTCATTTTCATGTTTCCCGGACAGGGCTCGCAATACGTGGACATGGGGCGCGGCTTGTACGAATCCGAGCCGGTATTCCGTGCACACCTCGATCGGTGTGCAGACATTCTCGCGCCTCTCATCGACCAGGATCTTCGCAGGGCTCTCTTCCCCGATGGCGCCGACCACGAGCAGGCCGAAGCGGCCCTGCGCCAGACTCGCCTGACACAACCGGCGCTCTTCGCGGTGGAGTACAGCCTGGCACAATTGTGGATGAGCTGGGGCGTTCGACCTGCCGCGATGATTGGGCACAGCATCGGTGAATACGTCGCCGCTTGCCTGGCCGGCGTCTTCTCATTGGAACAGGCACTGCAGATCGTCAGTGCGCGGGCACGCCTGATGCAGCAACTCCCCGGCGGCTCCATGCTCGCCGTGGCCATGACGGAAGAGGAATTGGCCCCATACCTTGGCAGTGATCTGGATCTTGCGCTGCAGAATGGCCCCAGGGCACTGACCGTTTCGGGCAGCGATCGTGCCATCCAGGCGCTTGCAGGCAGGCTGGCGGCGGAGCAGATCCCGAGCCGACCGCTTCGTACGTCGCACGCATTCCATTCCCGAATGATGGCGCCAATCCTGGAACCGTTCCTGCAAACTCTTTCCAGGATGGACCTGCATGCGGCCAGCATCCCCTTCGTGTCGAACGTCACCGGAGACTGGATCACCGCGGCGCAGGCGGCCGATCCCTCGTACTGGGCCAGACACCTGCGCGAGCCCGTCCGCTTCGGCGACGGACTTTCGGTCCTGCTGAAAGGGGCTGAATACGCCCTGCTTGAGGTTGGGCCGGGCAAGACGCTCAATGCCTTCGCCCGGGCCAACCCGGCGCGCGAAGCGGAGCAGCCGATCCTGCCGTCGCTGGTTCCCGGCGAGGGCAATGAGACAGACCAGCAGTTCCTGCTGGACACGCTCGGGCGCCTGTGGCTTGCGGGTGTTGCCGTCGATTGGGACGGATTTTTTGCGCGTGAACGCCGACGTCGGATCCCCCTGCCCACCTATCCCTTCCAGAGAAACCGCTACTGGATCGACCCGCCCTCCTCGTCGGCAGGCAGCCGACTCGGTCTCGGGCGCGATCCTCTGAACCAGTGGTTTTGGTGTCCTACCTGGAAGCAGCTGCGACACAGCGCATCTGGCGACCTGGCGCAAACTTGCTGGCTGCTGTTGCTGGACGAGATGGGACTGGGTGAACAGATCGCCAAGAGACTCCGGTCGACCGGAGCCCGTGTCGTTACGGTCGCCATCAGCGACCACTTTCAGCAACTCGACACGACCCACTTTGCCATGCAGCCGGGGGCACCCGCCGGTTATGTGGATCTGCTTGTGGCGCTTCGGGAGCAAGGCTTTTCGCCCTCCGATATCCTGCACCTGTGGTCTCTCGAAACCCGAGATCCTCACTCCCTGCCCCCGGATATGGGAGCGGTCCTGAACCGGGGGTTCTACAGCCTGCTTTCCCTGGCACAGGCACTGGGCGCTGAAACGCCGAGGGCGACGCCGCGGATCCACAATACGACGTCAAACATCTTCAGCGTTCTCGGTGAGACGCCCGCCGCGGCCATGTGGGCGACGGTTCTGGGCCCCGTGGCAGTCATTCCCAAGGAATATGCCGGATTCAAGTGCAGGAATATTGACCTGGACGTACCACGAGCGGAGGCACTCACGGACGAGGCATTGATCGAAGCACTGTGGCAGGAGTGCAGCTGCGATGCCGACACGTCGGTCGCGCTCCGCCACGGGTATCGGTGGGCCCGCGTCTTCGATCGGGTCGACCTTCCCACGACCCCCCAGACACCCGGACGCATCCGGCAGGGCGCAACCTATCTGGTGACTGGTGGCCTGGGGGGCATCGGCTTTGTCCTGTCCCGCTATCTGGCCCAGACGGCCCGGGCGAATCTGGTCCTTGTGGGCAGAACCGACCTGTCCACCAGCGAAGATGCCGACCCGGCAACGGACTCACACCGGCGGAAACTTGCACGACTCCAGCAACTGCGCTCTTGTGGAACACGCGTCGACTACTACGCCGCGGATGTCGCCGATCTGGAGCAGATGGAGACTGTGATCCGCAAGGCGGAAGAGGCCCACGGCAAGATCCGGGGCGTGGTTCACGCCGCAGGAGTGGCGGGGGGTGGCGTCATCCAGAACAGAGACCGCCAGCAATGCGACGGCGTCCTGGAACCCAAGGTGAAAGGCACGCTCGTCCTCGAGGAGATCTTCCGGGCGCGGGCGATCGATTTTCTGCTTCTCTGCTCCTCTACCAGCGCCGTGCTGGGGGAATTCGGCCAGGCAGACTACGCGGCAGCGAATATATTCCTGGACTCCTTCGCCCGCCGCAACGCAACGGCCGAACCGTGGATCCGCTCCGTCAACTGGGATACCTGGAAAGAAATCGGCATGGCCGCTGAAACCGAAGTGCCCGCAACGCTGGCGGGGATGAGAAACCAGATCCTCGACACCGGTATCACCAGCGCAGAGGGCATCGAGGTTTTCGAACAGATCCTGGCTTTGAATCTTCCTCAGGTCGTCGTATCGACCCGAGATTTCCACTCGCGCCTGGAATGGGAACGGGAATTCTCACCCGATGTCGTCGCCATCACGGGCCGGGTCGGTTCCCTGCATGAACGCCCCGTCCTGGCCACCGAATTCAAAGACCCCGAGACGGCGACGGAAAGGGCCGTTGCCGGAATATGGGAGAACTCTCTCGGCATCCGCCGCATCGGTTCCGACGACGACTTCTTTCAGCTGGGTGGGCACTCGCTGCTGGCGACGCAGGTCATCTCGCGGGTCCGCGAGCAATTGGGTGTCGACCTGCCGATGCCGAGTTTCTTCAATCACCCAACCCTCCGCGAGATGGCGGACAACATCGACACGATCCGCTGGGCGTCTCGGCAGGAAGCCACGCCCCCCAACGCAGGTGAACAACGAGAGAAGTTTGAAATTTGACGAACGACACGAAGAGCAGGCCCATCGACGAGTTTCTCTCCAGCCTCCGCCGGCTCGACGTGGCCATCGAGGTCCGTGGCGACCGACTCGTCGTCGACGCGCCCGAGGGCACCGTGACGGCGGCCGTACGCGAACAGATTGCGGCGCGCAAAGGTGAGATCCTTGAGTTTCTCCGCCAGGCTGGCGCCACGGCCTCTGAGAGCATCACGGCGACGTCTGATGACGGACCACCCCCCCTGTCCTTCGCTCAGCAGCGGATGTGGTTCCTCGATCAGTTGGAGAGTCGGTCTGCCGTATTTAATTCTCCTGTACAGATCCGTTTCCGTGGGCCGCTGAACGTCGAAGCCCTGGATAAGAGCATCGCCGAGATCCTGCGGCGTCACCAGGTGCTGCGTACGAACTTTCCCATTCGTGCGGGCAAGCCCGTAGCGATCGTGCGCCCAGGCGGTCCCTCCGGCCTCGAATTGATCGACTGCTCCTCTTGGGACAAGGCCGAAAAGGAGCGCTTCCTCCACGACCGGATACAGGCGGAGGCGACGGCGCCCTTTGACCTGGCCGCCGATGCTCTGGTGCGCGTCGTGCTCCTGCGCCTCGATCGGGCGGACCACGTTCTACTGCTGACCACTCACCACATCGTGTCCGACGGCTGGTCCATCGGCATTCTGCTCCACGAAATGTCCGATCTCTACAGGGCCCTTGACCAGGGAACGCCCCAACTGTTGCCTGAGCCCGAAATCCAGTATGCGGACTTTTCCCGCTGGCAACACAAAACGATCGCCGGAGAGAAGCTGGAGCGCGATCTCGCCTACTGGCGGAGCGTCCTGCAAGGGGCACCGGATCTGTTCACACTGCCGGCGGACAGACCCAGGCCTGCATTCTACCGTTACGAGGGAGCCAAGGTCCCGCTTGCCGTCGGACGGCAACTGACTGCGCAGCTGAGGGCACTCGGCGAGGGGGAGAATGCGACCCTGTTCATGACGCTGTTGGCTGCGTATGCCGCTCTGCTTTCAAGGATCAACGGTCTCAAGGATATCGTGGTTGGCTATCCGATCGCGGGACGAAGACGGCAAGAGATCGAGTCCGTCGTCGGGTGTTTCGTCAACACCTTGGTACTTCGCAGCGACCTGTCGGAGAATCCGACGTTTCGCCGACTCGTGGCTCAGGTCCGCGCCAGTTCCGCTGAGGCTTATGAGCACCAGGACCTGCCCTTCGAAAAGCTTGTGGACGAGCTGCAGCCCGAGCGCAGCCTCGCTCACAACCCGCTCTTCCAGGTCGCGTTCCTCTTCCAGAACGTACCGATTGCGCCGCCGGATTTTCCCGGGATGGAGATACTCCCGCGTGATGACCGGCAGTTCACTCCCGGGGCGACTTTTGATTTGACCCTCGTCATGGAGGAGACGAAGGAAGGCGGCCTGCGAGGCGATCTGGAGTACAATCGGACCCTCTACGACCCCGAGACGATCGAACGGATCGTCGCCATGTACACGACTTTCCTTGCGGCGGCTGTCCGGGATCCGAGCAGGCCGGTTCTGGACCTGGAGATCCTCGAGCCGTCCACGCGGGATTGCCTCCTCATCGCGCGCAATGACACGCGTGTCGATTACCCGAGATCGGTCACCGTGACGCGTCTCTTTGAACGCCAGGTTGAGCAGACCCCGGATGACGTCGCGATCGTCTATGAAGGCAGTACGGCGACGTACCGCGAGCTCAACGGCCGCGCCAACCGCATGGGGCGGCTGCTGCAGTCCCACGGCGTCGGCCGAGGAGCCATCGTAGGGGTCATGCTCGAGCGCTCCATCGACCTGCTCGTCGGTCTGCTGGGCATCATGAAGGCCGGCGCCGCCTATCTCCCCATCGACGCCTCCTATCCGGACGGTCGCATCGGTCAAATCCTGGCAGGCAGCCGCCTGGATCTGCTGCTGACCCGTGCCGATGCACTCGGCCGCCGCCCCGGTCTGGCCGCATACCAGGGGCGCATGCTGGACGTCTCCGACGGCGCCGCCCTGGCTGGCGCGACGGATAACCTGGATTGTGCCATCGAGACTTCAGACCCGGCCTATGTGATCTATACATCCGGCTCCACGGGCGAGCCGAAGGGCGTCATCGTGGAACACGGTGGGCTGACCAATTATGTCTGGTGGGCGAAGAAATACGTCGCCGGGAAGAGGATGGATTTCCCGCTCTACACCTCGGTCTCCTTCGATCTGACCGTTACCTCCCTGTTCACGCCGCTGATCTCGGGTGGCCGGATCATCGTCTACGGCGAGCAGGACGAGAACCGGGTGCCGACGATCCTGCAGGTCTTTCAGGACAAGACTGCGGACATCGTGAAGCTCACACCAGCCCACCTGGCACTCATCAAGGACCTCGATTTGAAGGACTCGAGGGTGAGAAAACTGATCGTGGGAGGCGAGGATCTGAAGACCGATCTCGCTCGCAGGATCCACGAGGCCTTCGGCGGCAACATCGAGATCTACAATGAGTACGGCCCGACGGAGGCGACGGTAGGCTGCATGATTCACCGCTACGACCCGGCAATGGATACGGCCGCCTCCGTGCCGATCGGCGTGCCTGCGGACAATGCGCGGATCTACCTGTTGGACGACAACCACATTCCGGTTCCGCCGGGGGCCGTTGGCGAGATGTATATCTCCGGTGACGGCGTCGCCAGGGGCTACCTCCACCGGCAGGACCTGACTCAGGAGCGTTTCTCGCCGGACCCCTTTGTGCCCGGAGCCCGCATGTACCGCACCGGAGATCTGGCACGATGGCGCAACGAAGGCGTCATGGAGTACTGTGGCCGTGTCGATCGGCAGGTGAAGATCCGCGGTGTTCGAGTCGAACTGGGGGAGATCGAAGCCCAGCTCAGCGCCCACGACAGCGTGCGCGAATGCGTCGTGGATGTCGTCCAGATGAGCACCACCCATGACGATTCACGTGACCTCGACCACTGCGTGCAGTGTGGACTCGCTTCCAACTATCCCGGAACGACCTTCGACGAGCGCGGGCACTGCAACCAGTGCCGAGCCTACGAGCAGTACCGGCACAAGGTGGCTCCTTACTTCACGGCCATGGGCGAACTCGAGTCGATCCTCCGCGGCGCCCGCGAGAGTTCGACGGGAAAATACGACTGCATCGTGTTGTTCAGCGGCGGCAAGGACAGCACCTATGCCTTGGCCAGACTCGTCGACATGGACCTGAGGATTCTCGCCTACACTCTGGACAACGGATACATATCCGAGCAGGCGAAGGACAACATCAGCCGCGTCGTCGAGGCTCTCGGTGTCGACCACGTCTTCGGCACAACGCCTCACATGAATGCGATCTTTGCCGACAGCCTGACAAGACACAGCAATGTGTGCAATGGCTGTTTCAAGACTCTTTACACCCTCAGCATGAACCTCGCTCGCAGTGAGGGCATTCCGTGCATCGTTACCGGCCTGAGTCGCGGACAGCAGTTCGAGACGAGACTGTCAAACTTCTACCGGTCCGACGATTTTCGTGCCGAGACGGTCGACCGGTTCATCAAGGAAGCCCGCAAGGTCTATCACCGGCTCGACGACGAGGTGTCACGACGGCTCGACGTGACGGCCTTCAAGGACGACCAGACCTTCGAGACGGTCCGGATCCTCGACTTCTATCGCTACTGTGATGTCGACCTGGATGAAGTCTACGCCTATCTGGACAGCAAGCTTCCGTGGGTGAGACCATCCGACACCGGACGCTCTACCAACTGCAGGATCAACGATGTCGGGATCTACATCCACCAGAAGGAACGCCGTTACCATAACTATGCCATGCCCTATGCCTGGGACGTCCGCATGGGACACAAAAAACGCGACGCCGCCCTCGAGGAACTCGATGACAGGATCGATGTCGACGAAGTCCGGCGCATGCTGGCCGAAATCGGTTACGACGAAAATGGCAAGGATCAGAAGCGATCCGAACCCGTCCTGGCTGCCTACTACGTAGCGGACACAGCGGTGGAGAGCGAGGACCTGCGAGCGCACCTTGCGGCGCGCCTCTCCGAGGCCATGGTCCCGACCTTTTACGTGCCGATCGACGAACTCCCCCTCACCCGAAACGGCAAAGTCGACCGCAGCGCTCTCGCCGCACTGCGGCTGGCGCGGGAGAGCGTCGACCTGGAATACGTGGCTCCCCGAACAACGGTCGAGCAGCGGCTGGTGTCGATCTGGTCTCAGCTGCTGGGTCTGGATCGTATCGGAATCCACGACAACTTCTTTCGACTGGGGGGCCATTCCCTGCTGGCTGCCCAGGCAATTGGCCGTATCGCCGAGGATCTGCATGTGGAACTGCCCGTAGGCATTCTGTTTGACAAGGCCACGGTCGAGGAGTTGGCGTTGGCCGTCGAGCGCCAGGCTGGACTCGGAGTCAACGAGGAGGATGACGATCTGGAGGACATTCTGTCCGAAGTCGAGACCATGACGGAAGAAGAAGCCAGAGACCAGCTCCATCGTCGACAACTCCGGGACCTGCGTCGGTAAATCGAGACATGTCGAGTTCTACAGAACCGGATTTCGACGGCGCCCTCGGGGCCCCGGACCTGACCCCCGAGCTCCACGCCCGACTCGAGCGACTTTCGCCTGAAAAGAGGCAGCTGGCAATCAGCAGGTTGCTGGCGAGATCGGGGCGCGGCCAGGGCTCCCGGGCGCGTGCCGAGGACGGCCTGGTTCCCGTCGCTCGCGACCGCGATCTACCCCTTTCCTTCGCACAGGAGAGGCTGTGGGTGCTCCACGAAATGGATCGAAGTGACGCGGCCTACAATATCCCCGCGGCACTCATCCTCACCGGCAATCTTCGGCTCGAGGCGTTGAAGCAGGCCCTCGACGAAATCGTCGGGCGTCATGAAACGCTGCGCACAACGTTCGACGTCTCTGAGGGGGTTCCGGTGCAGCAGATCGGGACCGAGCGGGCTTTGGATCTGCCGCTCGAGGACCTTAGTCATCTGCCGGAACCCAAGTTGGACGAGGCCCGCCGCAGAGCTGCCAGAGAATTCGACGAGCCCTTCGACCTGCGAACCGGTCCCGTCATCCGCGGTCGGGTGCTCCGGCTCGATCCGGATCGCCATGTTCTGCTCCTGACAATTCATCATATCGTCGCCGACGGCTGGTCGATGGCGATCATCGTCAGAGAACTGGAAGAGCTGTATAGAACGCTGACCTCGGCAGCCCCGCTGCCGCTGCGGGAACGTTCGCTCCAGTATGCGGATTACGCCTGGTGGCAGCGGCAGACCGCAGAGGAGGGCGGCCTCGAGCCCGAGCTCTCCTACTGGGTCAGGCAACTGGAACACGCACCGGCGGTCCTCGACCTGCCCGCCGATCATCACCGGCCGCCCGTCCGATCTTCGCGTGGCGCTACGGTGCCCTTCGAAATCAGCCCAGCTCTTTCGGCCCAACTGCGCGACCTGGCTCGAAGGGCCGAGTCGACTCGTTTCATGGTCCTGCTGGCAGCCTTTTCCGCCTTTCTGTACCGGATCAGCGGGCAGGACGATATCGTCATCGGCTCACCGGTTGCGGGCCGCACGCGGCGAGAGCTCGAACCGTTGGTCGGGTTCTTCGTCAACACCCTGCCGTTACGCTGCCAGCTCTCCGGGAATCCTACGTTTCGGGAGTTCCTGGCTCGCGTGAAGCGCACCCTGGCCGATGCCTATGCGCACCAACACCTGCCCTTTGAGAAGCTGGTCGAGAAACTGAATCCGGACCGGAATCCGAGCCACACGCCGATCTTCCAGGTCGTCTTCGGCTACCAGGAGGATCCGCCCGCAGCGATCGATCTCCCGGGTCTCCACGTCACCCCTCTCGAGATGGACGGCGTCACTTCGAAACATGATCTGACACTGCTGATCGAGAACAGAAACGATACGCTGAGCGGACTTCTCGAATACAGCAGCGACCTGTTCCGGCCCGCAACCGCCCGCCGCTACTGCGACTGCTTCCAGCAGATGCTTCATGCCATCGCCGAGTCTCCCGATGCCCGGCTGGACGAGCTCCGGCTGCTGGCGAAAGAGGATGAAAGCGCGATCTCTCGGTGGAGCGGGAGATCGATTCCCTATCCAAGGGAGCGCTCCATCCACAGCCTCTTTGAGGAGCAAGCGGCGCAGCATCCTGATGCGCTCGCGTTGGTCTCCGATGCGCAATCTTTGACCTACCGCCAGTTGAACGATCGGGCCAATCGGATCGCCCACATCCTGCGTGCCCGTGGTGTGACCCCGGGCATGCCCGTCGGGATCTGCCTTCGACGCTGCTTCGACCTGATCGCAGCAATTCTCGCGATTCTCAAATCGGGCGGCGCCTATGTGCCACTCGACCCGGAGTATCCCCGTGAGCGCCTCCAATTCATGTTGGACGACGCGGAGATTGGCCTCGTGGTGACGGATTCCGAGACGCGTCCGCGGGTCGCAGAGGCCGCCTCCGATGGGCAGGTTGAGATCTTGTGCGACAGCTTGGACGCATGCGTCGATGGCGCTGCCCATCCCGAACTTCATACGCCGGCCGATCAGGTCGCCTACATCATGTATACCTCGGGCTCGACAGGATCGCCCAAGGGCGCCCAGATTCCGCACCGTGCAGTCGTTCGCCTGGTACGAGAGACCGACTTCATGGCGTTCTCCGAAACGGAGGTCTTTCTTCAGTTTGCTCCCGTGACCTTCGATGCGTCGACACTGGAGATCTGGGGACCTCTGCTCAACGGCGGCACGCTCGTCATGCCGCCACCACAAGCCTTGTCCCTGGACCAGCTGGGAGAACAGATCAGGAGCCACGGGGTCACAACCCTCTGGCTCACGTCCGGTCTGTTCAACCTGATGGTGGACGAGCGCATCGACGACTTGCGGGGACTCCGCCAGTTGCTGGCGGGCGGCGACGTGCTCTCGGTGCCGCACGTGCAGAAGGCGCTGGAGGCCTTGCCCGAGACCCGCCTGATCAACGGCTACGGCCCCACGGAAAACACGACCTTCACCTGCTGTTTTACCATCCCTCGGGAAGACTGGACAGATCGCTCGATTCCCATCGGGCGTCCGATCGCCAACACCCGCGTCTTCATCGTCGACCGGAATCTGCGGTTGGTTCCCCCAGGCGTTACCGGTGAACTCCTGGTCGGCGGCGACGGACTGTTTCTCGGGTACAAAAATCAACCGGAGCTGAATCGGCAGAAACTGATTCGCAACCCCTTTTCGAGCCGAGCCGACGATCCTCTGTACCGGACGGGCGACCTGGTCCGTCATCTGGAAGATGGCAGCATCGAATTCATCGGAAGATTGGATGACCAGGTGAAGATCCGGGGCTTCCGCATCGAGCCCGGAGAGGTCGAAGCGGTGCTGGTGCAGCATCCGGGCCTGCGTGCGTGCGTCGTTGTCGCTCGTCAGGATTTCGGCCAGAAGGAGCTGGCCGCCTACGTCGTCAGAGGACAGGACACCGACCGTCCACGGCCGACGGACGCCGAGTTGGTCGAAGCACTGCGGATATACATCGACCAGAAACTTCCGGCGCACCTGACACCCGCCTCCCTGACCATCCTCGACGCGCTGCCTCTGAGTGCAAACGGCAAGGTGGACCGCGCCAGACTTCCCGTGCCCTCAACGTCGGCCCTACAGACGCCGCCGGCGGCACCGGCAAGCGACACGGAACAGAAGCTGTGGGAGTTGTGGCGGGAGGTGCTCGGCCGCGATGCGGGCAGCACGGCCGACAGCTTTTTCGACATCGGTGGAAATTCGCTGCTGGCGACGCAGGTCATCTCTCGGATCCGGCGGCAGTACGGACTCGACCTGCCGATCCACGATCTGTTCCGCTACTCGACGATCCGGGATCTGAGTGCGCGCATCGATCAACTCCATGGTCAGAAGAGGGAGACCTCACAAGGTGAGATCGCCGCCATTCAGCGGCAGCCAGGACAGGCGGACGAACTCTCCTTCGCCCAGGAGCGGCTCTGGTTCCTCGATCGCCTCGAGCCCGACAATCCGTACTACAATATCGCCTTCGCCCACCGCATCACCGGACCCCTGGATGTAGCCGCCCTGGAGCGGAGTTTGACCGCTGTGGTGGCCAGGCACGAGGCCCTGCGAGTCTCCTTCGAAGAGGTGGATGGACGGGCTCTGGCACATCTTGACGACGGGATCGAGATCCAGATTCCCGTCGCCGACCTGCGTCACGTCGATGACCTGGAAGGGGAACTCATCCGCAGGGCCCACGCGGAGGCGCGTATCGTCTTCGATCTCACCAAGGCCCCCCTGCTGCGGGCCCGATTGCTTGTCACCGGCACCGAGGAGTACGTCCTTCTCGTCACGATGCACCACATCGTTTCGGACGGCTGGTCGCTGGGTGTGCTCGTGCGCGAACTGGTCGCCCACTACAGGCACTTCACGACGGGCGAACCGGCGCTGCTGGCCCAGCTGCCGATTCAATATGCCGACTTCTCGAGATGGCAGAAGAAGTGGTTCGAAGGCGACCCGGCGGGCAACCAACTGTCCTACTGGCGACGGCAACTGAGTGGCTTCCCGACGGAGTTGAAACTTCCCACCGATCGATCCCGGCCCCCATCCCAGTCCTTCCGCGGAAGCTCCTTCCGTTTCGAGGTGGACGCGAACACGACACAGCGCCTCACCCAGCTTTGCCGGCGCCTGGACGCGACGATGTTCATGGTGCTGCAAGCAGCCTTCAACCTCCTGCTCTATCGCTACACGGCGCAGGAGGACATCATCGTCGGTTCCCCCGTGGCCAATCGCAATCGCGACGAACTGGAACCACTCATCGGATTCTTCGTCAATACGCTGGCCCTGCGGACCGATCTCTCGGGGAATCCGTCCTTCGGCGAGCTCGTTGGACGCGTCCGGAAGGCCTGCCTCGATGCCTTCGCCAACCAGGACTACCCCTTTGAAAAGATCGTTGACGATCTGCAGCCGGAACGTGACCTGAGTCGTAACCCCCTCTTTCAGGTCATGTTCGCTCTGCAGAACGCGCCCGAAGACAGACTTGAGATTCCAGATCTCTCCTTTTCGGTACTGGATCTTCAACGCACGACAGCACAATTTGATATTGTGCTGGATATGTGGGAGACTGAGGGGGGGCTGCTCGGGGTGTTCGAGTTCAGCACCGATCTGTTTGACGAATCCACCATAAAATGCATGGCAGAGCATCTTACGACGCTCCTGCGGGGAGTTGCCGAGGACGACTCACAACGGCTTGCCGATTTCCCACTGCTCGACGCCAGCGCAGAGCGCCGATTGCTGGTGGAGTTTTCCGGACCCCGCCGGTCGTACCCGGTGGAGCGCCCACTCCACGCCTTGTTCGAGCAGATCGCCCGGGATCATCCGGATCGTACGGCGGCCGTCCACGGCGGCAACAGCCTCCGCTACGCCGACTTGAATGTCAGGGCAAATCGGATCGCCTGGTCATTGCGCGCCAGCAATCTGCAACCGAATCAATTCGTCGCGATCCTCGAACCCCGGAACATCGACTTTCTCGCATCCATGCTCGGCGTTCTCAAAGCGGGTGGGGCCTTCCTGCCGATCGACGCGCAGTATCCGGCGGACCGGATCCGTTACATGCTTCAGGACAGCCAGGTAGCCCACTTGATCACGACCTCGGGGCTCCTCCAGGAGCACGAACTGGCGATGCGCGAAGAAAAAATCCCGCACATCGTGCTACTGGATGACGAGTCCATGTGCGCATGGCCCTCGCAGAATCCGGACCAGGTCAACACGAGCGGCGACCTTGCATACATGATCTACACGTCCGGCTCGACGGGCAAACCGAAGGGGGCGATGGTTCGTCACGATGGTGCGGTGAACCACATTTTCGGTGAGTTCGAGCTTCTGGGATTCGAACCCGACACGGCATTTCTGCAGAGCGCTCCGGCGTCGTCGGATATTTCGATCTGGCAGTTCCTCGGCCCGGTCCTCAAGGGGGCACGAACGGTGGTGGCCGATTTCGAAACCGTCTGCGACCCGGCCCGGCTCTTCGACCTGATCAAGCGGGAGGGCATCACGTTGATCGAGCTCGTCCCGGTTCTGTTGCAGGGCCTGCTGGAGCACGCCAGAGGAATGAGGGCCGACGAGCGCTCCTTGCCGCATCTGCAGTGCGCCATGGTGACGGGAGAGGCCGTCACGGTCTCTCTCGTCAACCTGTGGCTGGATACCTATCCCGGCATCCGCCTGGTGAATGCATATGGCCCCACCGAAGCCTCCGACGATACGTGCCAGTTCGTCGTCGTCGACAAACTTCCCGCCGACGGGCGCAGCGTTCCAATCGGGAAGCCGATTCCGAATATGAACCACTACGTTGTCGATTCGCACCTCAACCTCGTGCCAATCGGCGTGCCCGGGGAGATCTGTGTATCCGGCATCGGGGTGGGGGAGGGCTACTGGAACGACGAAGAGCGGACCCGGGAATGTTTCGTACCCAACCCCCACGTTCCCGCTGGTGCGGATGCGGCCACCCACAAGGTTCTGTACCGTACGGGCGACCGTGGATTCTGGCGAGCCGACGGCAATCTCGAATATGTCGAGCGTCTGGACACGCAGGTCAAAGTGAGAGGCTTCCGGATCGAACTGGGCGAGATTGAGTCGCTGCTGGCCGATCATCCTGCGGTGCGCGAGACGGCTGTTTGCGTTCATGAGGACGAGGATGGTGACAGGCGGTTGGCCGCCTATTTCGTGCCCAACCTGTCGTCGACACAGACACGCGAGGCGCTTGCCGCTCTGCGCAACGAACAGGTCCAACTGTGGCAGGAGCTGCACGAAAACAGTTACCAGAACACCGTCACAGATGGCGACCCGACGTTCAACACGATCGGCTGGGACAGCAATTACACGGGCGCACCCTTGCCTGTTCAGGACATGAGAGAGTATGTCGACTACACCGTCGAGCGCGTCCGGTCGCTGCGGCCGGGACGGGTTCTGGAAGTCGGATGTGGCACCGGTCTCGTCATGTTTCCGCTCTTGCCGCACTGCAGATCCTACACGGGGATGGATCTTTCAAGGGTGGCCATCGACCAGTTGATTGGACTTCGGGCCAGGTCGGATCTCCAGGAAGCGGTACCCGGGCTGGCAGAGGCGGAACTCCAGCAGCGGCCGGCTCACGACCTGTCCGGATTCGCCCCGGCCGCCTTCGACACGGTGATCCTGCCATCCGTGGTGCAGTATTTTCCCGGCATCCAGTACTTCACCCAGGTTCTGGGTGCGCTGCTGCCGGTCCTGCACCAGGGCGGTGCCATCTTCGTCGGTGACGTTCGCAGCGCTTGCCTGCTCGAGGTCTTCCACGCCTCGGTGCAGCTCTACAAGGCTGGCAACGACCAGGCCACGGCAGATCTGTTGCGGCGCACACAGCAGAGGGTGGAAGCCGAACAGGAGATGTCGATCGACCCCGGGTTTTTCCTTTCGCTGAAGGACCGCTTTGCCCGCATAAGCCATGTGGAGATCCTGCCCAAACGCGGCAAGAGTCTCAATGAGATGACCCGGTTCCGCTACGATGTCCTGATCCATCTCGATGGATCGCCTGCGCAAGTCCCGAAGACCTTGTGGCAGGACTGGGAACAGCATCCATACAGCGCCGAAGGGATTGCGGCGGTTCTTCGGGCGGAGCGCCCACCTCTGCTGGCCGTGCGCAATATCTGCAACGCACGGGTCGCGTCGGATGTGCGGGCCCTGGCCCTGATGCGCAGCCATCTCGTGTATCCGGACAAGGCCGCTTTGATCGACGCGGCGGGGGATTCGGCCGTGGCGGGTCTGGATCCGGAGGATCTGTGGTCGATCTCACGAGATCTACCCTATCAGGTGCAACTCAGCATGGCGGGAGCGGATGAAGATGGCAGACTGGACGCCCTCTTCGTCCGCACCGAGACGGGGGTAGCGACGCCCGTATACTCCATGCCCGGTCCGGCGGAGATCAGACCCGACAGTCACTGGGCCAACAATCCTCTGCAGCAGAGGCTGGCCCAGAGGATCATTCCCCAGCTGCGCGAGCTCCTGCGCACAAAGGTGCCGGCGTACATGGTCCCGTCGGATTTCGTCCTGCTCTCGAGGATGCCCCTGACGCCGGCGGGGAAAATCGACCGCACCGCGCTTCCTGAGCCCGCCGGGGCGCAACAGGCCAAGGCGGACGGCCACCGCGCGCCCCGAACGGCTACGGAGCGCAGGTTGGCTGAAATCTGGACGCTCGTGCTGGACATCGAAACACCCGACATCGGCGCCAACTTCTTCGACCTGGGAGGGCACAGTCTGAAGGCCACTCAAGTCGCCAGCCGGATCCACCGGGAATTCGGCGTGGAGATCCCCCTGCGTGACCTCTTCAGTCTGCCGACCATCGAGCAACTGGCGACGCATGTGGAAGGACTGGATGCCACGACCTACAAGCCGATTGCGTCCGCCGCGCCCGCAGACCACTACCCGCTCTCCCATGCCCAGCGTCGGCTGTGGATCCTGGCGCAACTCGAGGCGACCTCGAGTGCCTACAACATGCCCGTCTCACTGCTGCTGGAAGGCTCCCTCGACCGCGTGGCACTCGGCCAGGCGTTGCAGGAATTGGCCCAACGGCACGAGTCCCTGCGCACTCGGTTCGTCATCGTCGACGACGACCCCAGGCAGACCATCGACGAGCACCTGCACCTAGGTCCCGAATTTGTCGACCTGACCTCTGTGGAGGATCCGGACGCTCAGGCACGGGAGCTGGCACATTTGCACGCGCGTGAACCCTTCGATCTGGCGCGGGGGCCGCTCGTACGCATGTCGATCCTGAAGCTGGCCGAGGGGCGCCACGTGCTCCTGTTCAACATGCATCACATCATCGCTGACGACTGGAGCATGGGTGTGCTCGTGCGGGAAGTCGGCGTGCTCTACGACGCGTTCCGGCGGGGCCTGCGTCCGGCGCTGCGAGATCTTCGCGTTCAATACAAGGATTATGCCGTCTGGCAGAATCAGCGTCTGGCCACCGGCCAGGACGAACCTGCACGGACCTTCTGGCTTTCCCAATTCTCCGTCCCTGCGGCGGTCCTGAATCTGCCAACCGACGAACCACGGCCGCCGGTCAAGACCTATCGCGGGCGGTCCGTGACTCACATGCTGGATGCTGAGACTGCCGACGGGCTGCGCGCCTTCAACAGGGAGCACGGGGCGAGCCTGTTCATGACGCTCATCACCTGCGTCAACGTGCTCCTCTACCGCTACACCGGTGAGCAGGATATCACGATCGGGCTGCCGACAGCCGGGCGCGCGCATGTGGACCTGGAAGAGCTGATCGGATTCTTCATCAATACGCTGCCCTTCCGCATGCACGTCGAACCAGAGAGCACTTTGCTGGAGCTGGTCTCCCGGGCCTCGGAGCAAGTGACGGCGTGCCTCGAGCAGCAGATGTATCCGGCGGATCGCCTGATCGACGAGTTGAATCTGCGGCGCGACATGAGTCGCTCCCCGCTCTACGATGTGACGGTCACACTGCAGAATGTCGAGTCATACGAACTCTCTCTGCCAGAGATCGTGCTGTCGCCCTTCGTCGATGACTACGACATGAGCAAGTTCGATCTCAGCTTCAATTTCCAGGAAGTCGGATCCGGCCTGCGACTCGATATCACCTACAACTCGGATCTGTTTCTGCAGGAGCGTGTGGACAGGATCACGCGACATTTCGCGCAGGTCGTCAAGGGCCTGCTGCAGAACTCGACACAGCGTATCGCCGAGATCGACATCCTCCCGCCGGCCGAAAGAGCGCAGGTACTGGGGTGGCGCAATGCCGCCGTCGACATGTCCGGGGCACCGGAGTCGCTCACAGCATGGTTCGAACGGCAGGCCAGCCAGACCCCCGACCACACGGCCCTTGTTGAGGCCGTCGAATCCGCGCAACAGCCGCCGCTCACATATCGGGAGCTGAACGAGCAGTCGAATCAGCTGGCGCGGTGCCTCATCGGGCAGGGCATACAGTCCGGAGACCTGGTCGGACTCTATCTGGAGCGCTCGATGGAGGTCGTGGTTTCGATCCTCGCAATCCTGAAGGCCGGGGCGGCCTACGTACCGCTCGATCCGATGTATCCGGACGAACGCGTCGCGTTCATGATCCGGGATGCACAGATCGGCCATATCGTCACCGGCGCCGGCCGGGCAGAACGGCTCGGCCTGGGGGCATCGGTGCAGGTCGTCGACCTTGATCTTGATGCAGCTTCGATCCGGGAATGCGCCTCGGGCAACCTCGGATGCGGGTCAGGGGCACACGATCCTGCCTACGTCATCTACACATCGGGATCCACAGGACAGCCCAAGGGGGTGATCGTCACGCACGCGAACGTAACACGGCTCTTCCGTTCGACGGAGAACTGGTTTGCCTTCGACGAGACCGACACGTGGACGCTCTTCCATTCCTATTCGTTCGACTTCTCGGTGTGGGAAATCTGGGGAGCTCTGCTCTATGGGGGACGGTTGGTCGTCCTGCCGCAGCAGTTGAGCCGCTCCCCGGTGGACTTGCTCGAGCTACTCGAGCGCAACAAGGTGACGGTCCTCAACCAGACGCCCTCGGCCTTCCAGCAGTTGATCGCCGCCGATGTCGACGCAGAATCCAGGCACACCCTCGCGCTGCGCTACGTCATCTTCGGGGGCGAAGCGCTCGATTATGAACGCCTGCGTCCGTGGTTCGAACACCGCGGCGACACCAGTCCGACGTTGGTCAATATGTATGGCATCACGGAGACCACGGTCCATGTGACGTATCGACCGATCCGCCTCCGTGACCTCGATCGGAGCGGGAGTCTCATTGGTGCACCGCTCCCCGATCTTCGCCTCTACATCGTCGACCCCTTCGGCAATCCCTCCCCCCTTGGCGTCCCGGGGGAAATCTGGGTCGCAGGCAAAGGCGTAGCTCAGGGCTATCTTCGCCGGGAAGAATTGACGCAGGAGAAATTCGCTGTCGATCCGTTCTTCGCCGCTGGCCAGCAGCGGCTCTACCGTTCCGGTGACCTGGCGCGGTTTCTCCCCGACGGCGACATCGAGTACCTGGGACGGATCGACTCCCAGGTCCAGATCCGCGGCTTTCGTGTCGAACTGGGTGAGATCGAAACACGTCTCGCTGCGCATTCTTCCGTCCGTGCGGCGGTTGTCGTGGCCGACGAGCGTGGAACGGACTCCCGGCTCCTGGCCTACTGCCTGGCTGTGACGCAACAACCGGCAGTCGCCGGCGACCTGCGCCGTTTCCTGGCTGCCAGTCTGCCGGAGTACATGATCCCATCGCACTTTGTCTTTCTCGATGCGTTTCCCCTCACCATCAACGGCAAGCTCGACCGCCGCAGTCTGCCTGCCCCCGAAGATCTCGACGATCCCGCCGACAACTATGTGGCAGCTGCCAACAGTACAGAGATGATCATTGCCGCCGCGTTCGCGCGTGTTCTCGGTGTTGACCAGGTGAGTCGCGATGCCAATTTCTTCGACCTCGGGGCGCATTCAATGTCGATCGTCAGCGTGCACCGGCACCTGCAGCAGGAGCATGGGATGGACCTTTCCATCCTCTCTTTCTATGAGTTTCCCACCGTTGTCTCCCTGGCGGCACACATCGCAGGTGGACCGTCCGGGGAGGTCGCCGACATCGGTCGAGAGGCCACCGGCAGAGCCGAACTGCGCCGACGATCTCGGCAGCGTCGGCGAGGATAGGGCGAGATCAACTGCATGGATGACGGCAAGAACCACATCGCTATCGTTGGCATGGCGGGACGATTCCCCGGTGCCCGGGACGTTGACGCGTTCTGGCGACTTCTCGAGCAAGGCGTGGAGGCGATTCGGTCCTTCACGTCGGCGGAGCTGGAGCTGGCGGGCGTGTCCCAGCAACTGATCCGGGATCCCGCGTACGTAGCAGCCAACGGCTACCTGGACGGAGTCGAGTTCTTCGACGCCTCGTTCTTCGGCATGACACCGCGCGAGGCGGAGATCACCGACCCACAGCAGCGCCTCTTTCTCGAATGCTCCTGGCACGCGCTCGAAAGCGCGGGCCATGTTCCCGAACACTTTGACGGACGGATCGGCGTCTACGCCGGATGCGGATTGAGCACCTACCTGTTGTTCAACCTGTTCCGCAACCCGAATCTCCCAGCCTCGGTCAGTTATCTGCAATTCCTGATGGGCAACAGCAACGATTACCTGTCGACGCGCGTGTCGTACAAGCTGAACCTGAAGGGACCGAGCATGAGCGTGAACACCGCGTGTTCGTCCTCGCTTGTTGCCGTGCATATGGCATCTCAGGCCCTGCTCGACTTCGAGTGCGATATGGCGCTGGCTGGAGGCGCATCGATTCAACTGCCCCAGGAGCAGGGCTACCTCTATCAGGAGAACTCCATTGCATCCCCCGACGGTCACTGCCGTGCCTTCGACGCCCGGGCCGGCGGGACGGTCAATGGCAATGGCGTCGGTGCCGTCGTGCTTCGCCGCCTCGAAGACGCATTGACCGACGGCGATGCCATCCGCGCTGTGATCCTCGGTTCGGCGATCAACAACGACGGGGCCGACAAGGCAGGTTACACTGCGCCCAGTGCCTCAGGACAGGCGAGTGCCATCGCCGAGGCGCTGTCTCTGGCCGGCATCGGCGCCGACTCGATCCAGTACATCGAGACGCACGGGACCGGCACGCAAGTGGGAGATCCCATCGAGATTGAAGCGCTGTCAAGAGCCTTCGGCAGCAGCGGACGGAAGCACTCCTGCGCCCTCGGGTCGGTTAAGACGAATATCGGCCACCTGGACGAAGCGGCAGGCGTCGCCGGCCTCATGAAGGCAGTCCTGGCCCTGGAACATGGGCACATTCCACCGACGCTCCACTTCGAATCACCCAACCCGGAGATCGACTTCCAGAACGGCCCGTTCTTCGTCAACAACCGTCTGTGCCCATGGCCCCAGACGGATGGCCGTCGCCGCGCCGGGGTCAGCTCCTTCGGGATTGGCGGGACCAACGCCCATGTTGTGCTCGAGCAGGCGCCCAGCCTCGAAACGCCAGCCGCCAGCCGTCCATTCTGCGTTGTGCCGCTGTCTGCCCGCACGGAAGCGGAACTGGAGCAATCCAGAAAGCTTCTGGCCGACCATCTGGAGGCCAACCCTGGGTTGAATCCGTCATCTGTAGCCCGCACGCTGCAGACGGGCCGCAGGGCTTTCGCGCAGCGGGATTTTGTCTGTGGCCGGACGGTGGGTGAGATCGTAGGCGGACTTCGGTCACCCCGGACTCGCAGCGGAATTCCAAACCGCAGCCGTGTCGTGGCGTTCATGTTCCCCGGCCAGGGCTCGCAACATCCTGGCATGGTGGCGGAGCTCTATGAATCGGAGTCCTTTTTCCGCGCGGAGCTGGGCCACTGTCTCGATCTGGTTCGACAACAGGCACCCACCGATGCCTTGTGGTCTGTCACCGCCGGCGACGAGGCGGCGAGGCAAAGCCTGGCGCGAACGGACTCGGCGCAACCGGCGCTGTTCTGTGTTGAATTCTCCCTGGCCAGACTCTGGATGCACTGGGGACTCGAACCGGACTTCCTCGTCGGACACAGCCTGGGCGAGTATGTGGCGGCCTGTCTGTCGGGCGTCTTCAGCCTGGAAGACGGGATTCGCATCGTCCTTGCCCGCGGCCGACTGATGCAGTCCATGCCCGCCGGCGCCATGTTCGCCCTGCCACTTGCACAGCAGGACGTGGTGACGCGCCTGTCGTCGCAGCTCGACCTGGCTGCCGTCAACGGACCCGAGCAGGTCGTTGTTTCTGGATCGGTGGGCGAGATCGAGGCTTTGGAGAAACGGCTGATCGACGAGGGCGTGTTCGGCAGGCGGCTGGCGACGTCCCACGCGTTCCACTCCCGCCTGATGGAACCCATGCTGGGGCCCTTCGAGGAGGTGATGCGCAGCGTCTCACTCTCGGCGCCCAGGATTCCCATTATCTCCAACACTACGGGCCAGCCGCTGAGCAGGCAGCAGGCATTGGACCCCTCCTATTGGACCGGGCATGTACGGAAACCCGTGCTCTTCTGTGCCAGCGTCCAGTACCTGGTCGAGCAGGATTGCAGCGTATTGCTGGAGGTAGGGCCTGGCAACACCCTGACGAAGATGAACGTGCGCCTGTCGAGGGACATGGCGCTCATTGCGTCTCTGCCGCACCCGCGCCAGGAGGCGACCGATCAGCAGACGTTGTCGCAGGCCGTCGGTCAGCTCTGGACCCAGGGGGTGGACATCGATTGGCAGGGCTATGGAGAAGGCGAGCAAGCGCCGCGTATCGCCCTCCCGGGATACCCGTTTGCGCGGGAGCGCCACTGGGTCGACATGCCAGGATCAGCGTCGAGCGATTCCGACGCGCCCGTACGGGAGCAACACGCCGCCGCGGACCTGGACGGCTGGTTCTATGCACCGTCCTGGCGCAAGGAGAAAGGACACGCCGCCGACACCTGGCTGCCAGGCAGCTGCCTGGTGTTCCACGACGGCGGCGAGCTGGAGCCCGCGCTGCGGGATGCGCTGGTGCAAGCGGGGACCACCGTGCGTTCCGTCCAGCCCGGAGAGCGTTTTGCAGCACTCGGGGATGGGCGGTTCACGATACGTCCGGATGCCCCCGAGGATTACGTGTCACTCGTCGAGCAGTATGACGAGGCTCCCGATCTGGTCCTCCACCTATGGAGCCTGTCGGATGCGGCTCGATCGGGACGGGCTCTGGACCTGGGATTCTACAGCCTCCTCGACCTCACCCAGTCGCTGACTCGCAGGTTCATCAACCCTGGCGGCAGATGGCTGATCTGCAGCCCCCCCTGTTATGATGTCACGGGACGGGAGGAGGTGGCGCCGATCCATGCGGCCCTGTCCGGTATCGCGGCGGTCATACCCCTCGAGTTCCCGGGCCTCATCTGTCGACACGTCGATCTGGACACGGGCCCTCCCGCACAGCTCATCGGGCAGATTCAGTGCGAGATCCTGCGCGCAGACTCCCCAGGTCCGGTCGCGTGGAGGGACGGCGACCGCTGGACCCGCTCATGGACGCCCCTGCATCTTCCCGAACCGGTTGCCTCCACCGCGATCAAGGCGGCAGGGACGTATCTGATCACCGGGGGCCTCGGTTCCATGGGACTGGCTTTTGCCGAATACATCAGCCAACAGGCGCCGTGCCGGATTCTGCTGACGGGCCGCTCGGCGTTTCCGGCTAGAGAGCAGTGGGAGACGCTCCTGCGGGCGGAGGCATCTGGCCCTGTTGACAGCCCTTCTCGCTGGGTCGCGTTCCACACCAATGGCCTTGTTGAGCGTGTGGAACAACTGGAACAGGAGACGGCGCAGCGATTGGACCTGCGGACCCTCGACCAGCTGCCCGACCTGGCGGCAGCGATCGATACACTGGCGGCGAGCCTGGTGTTCCACTGTCTCTTTGGGCCCCTGGTCGACGATCAAGAGATGTGGAGTCGAGAAGAATGGCAGACGCGCCTGTCTGTCCTGCCCAGATTCGAGCGTTTCTTCGACAGCCTCCTCACCATTCTGCTTGAGGACGGCTTTGTGCGTGAGGAAGAGGGCAAGCTGCGGTTCTCCACAACGACGCCAGATCCTATGGACTCGGTCCTGCTCAAGTTGACGGAGCACCACAGCCCTTATGCCGGCATCGGCGCGATGCTGAGCCACTGCGCCCGCAGCTATGCCGACGTCTTGAGCGGACGGGTGAGCCCTCTTGAGGTCCTGTACCCGGACGGGACGGACCGGCTCTTCACCGAACATTTTGCGGGCCTTCCTTCCTACACCAACGATCAGGTCTACAACCATGCCGTGGCCAGCCTGATACGCGAAGCTGCGCAGGTCGAGGGAGCCGGACCCCTGCGCATACTGGAGGTGGGCGGTGGCACGGGTGGACTCACGCAGGTCGTGCTCGAAGCCACCAGGGGTGTCGCCGTGGAGTACACCTTCACGGATCTTGGCAGATCCTTCGTGACCCGTGCCGAGCAAGAGGCAGGCAAGCGTGGCTACCAGAACGTGCGCTTCCAGGTACTCGACATCTCGCGAAATCCGCTCGACCAGGGCTTCACGGAAGCGTCGTACGATATGGTTCTCGGCTATAACGTCGTGCACGCCACGCCCGACATTCGGGCCACGCTGCGTCACCTGACGAGGGTGCTCGTACCGGGGGGCGTTCTCTGCCTCGTCGAGACCGTGAGTCGATCGCGCGTGGACGATATGATCTGGGGTCTCACCGAAGGCTGGTGGGTTTACAACGATACCGATCTTCGTACGGAAACGCCCATTCTCAGCCTCGACCAGTGGGACAAAGCACTCGAGATGGCAGCCCTAGATGGGCAGACGTTCCCCCGGTCGGCTAGCGCACGGAGTGCGACGACGGCGGGCCTCATCGTCGCCCGCAAGCAACCAGGCGCGGCGCAGCAACCGGGTCGAGATGATGATGGGCAAACAGTCTGCCGGAGCATCCGACGGATCGGCGCGATCGAGCAGAGAGGGAGCACTGTCGAGTATCTCCGCGCCGACGCCGCGGCGGCCGACGACATGGAGCGTCTCCGTCTCCACATACGTGCGACCCACGGCGCGCTGGATGGCATCGTGCATGCAGCTGGAGAACTGGGCCAAGGCTTCCTCAGCCAGAAGAGCAGGCAGGATGTCGCGCGAACGTTTGCACCGAAAATACACGCAGCGGCGGCGCTCGATGACCTCCTCGAGGAGTTCAAGCCGTCGTTCCTGCTCCTCTGCTCGTCGATGAGTTCCATCGCCCCCGTCATCGGCCAGGTAGATTATGCGTCGGCCAATGCCTTCCTGGATGCGTATGCCCACGCTGCGAACCGGACCTTCGACACGCGCGTCGGCTCGATCACATGGGGGTTCTGGCAGGAACTCGGAATGATCAGCAAGGCGCGGGGTGATCTTGCCCAGAAACGCGCCATCAGGGAGCAGATTGCGCGCCCGGGCATGCACGATGCGGGGATCAGAGCATTCGCACGGATTCTTGAGAACCCCTTCCCCGCGCAGGTTGTGGTGGCACCCGACGGATTGCAGGAGCCCCCCGCCGAGGGCCACCCCGAACACCCCTGGTTCGATCGCGTCGTGCGCCTTTCCGATGACGTCCTCTATCTGCAGGGGGCCGTATCCCCCGACTCGGACTGGGTCCTGGATGAACATGAGGTCCTGGGCAGGAAGGTCCTCCCGGGTACCGCCTATCTCGAAATGGCGTGGGCCGCCGCCTGGGAAGCGCTCGAGGACGAGCCAACAGAGCTGAGGGACGTCTACTTCCTGCAGCCCCTGGCCATGGACCGCGGCCAATCAAGAGATGTCCGGACAGTTCTACAGAGGCAGGGCCACGGGTGGGATTTTTCGATTCTGAGCCGGATCGGGCCGGCTCAAAACGATGCCTGGGTCGAGCACACACGCGGTGAAATCCGGGCAGCGACGGGGCATCGCGAGGCCAGCCACGCGCCGGAGACTGTGAACGTCACTCGGATTGCACAGGCATGCGATCAGGAATTCTCCGAACGGCAGGCATTCGAGGCATCCATGTCGGCCTTTGGCCCTCACTGGCACAATCTGGTACGGGCCGATTTCGGCGAGCACCAGGCCATCGGAGAATTCCGGCTGCCGCAGAAATACCTGGGAGAACTCGATCAACTCTGCCTCCATCCCGCCCTGCTCGACAATGCGACGGGCTTCCTGAAAGTCAAACAAGACGCAGGGTCGGTTCCCTTCTGTTACCGGACCATCCGGATCTACGGCAGAATTCCCGCACATGTGTTCAGCCACATTCGCGAACTGCGCAGCGACGACGGCGCCATCTCATACGACATCACCGTCGTCGATCCTGACGGACGGGTGTTGGTCGACATCGAAGGATATGCGATGCGGCCGATCCGTCGACAGAGCCGTCCCGAAAACGTGGCGCTCACCTTGGCGCGGCGAGGCAGCCTGTCGACGTTCTTTCTTGCCCCTGAGCCACGCCGGGAGCCAGCCGAAGGCGAAGTCGAAATCGAGGTCAAAGCCGCGGGCCTCAACTTCATCGAAGTGCTCTACTCTCTCGACATGCTCCCTCATGGCGGTGCGTTGCGCTTCCCTTATGGTCTGGAGTGCGCCGGGATCGTGCGGCGCTGCGGGCCCGGTGTCGAGGGCTTCAACGCCGGCGACGAAGTGCTGGCATTCACGAATGGATGCTACCGGGCTTTTGCTACGGCTGCTGTTCAGGCAGTCGCGCACAAACCCAAGGCGCTCACCATGGAGCAGGCAGCGACGATCCCCGCTGCTTACATGACCGCCTGGCATTCGCTCACGGGGCCCGGACGACTGGTTGGGGGCGAGCGGGTTCTCATCCACTCGGCAGCGGGCGGCGTCGGCCTGGCGGCCGTGCACGTGGCCAGACTGCTGGGCGCTGACGTCCTGGCCACGGCTGGTACGGATCAGAAGCGGGACTACCTGCGATCTGTCGGGGTTCGGCATGTGGCCGATTCTCGCCAGCCCGGCTTTGGCAAGCAGATCATGGCGGCAACGGACAACGTCGGTGTCGACGTTGTGCTGAACTCCCTGGGGCAGGAGTTCACCGCCGAATCGCTGTCGGTGCTGGCCCGCTACGGTCGCTTTATCGAACTCGGAAAGCGCGCAATTTTCGCCAATGCGGCGCTCGACATGCGCCCCTTCGAACGCCAACTCACGTTTGCGGCGGTGGATGTCGGACCCGATCTGCCGCAGTTCGCCGCGAACTGGCGGGACCTCATGACACATGTGGGTGCCGGCGAGCTTCCCCCATTGCCCCTGCGCGCCTTTCCGGCGGCCGACCCGAGCGAGGGGTTCCAGTACATGGCGCGGGGCCGGCATATCGGTAAGATCGTATTTACTTTTGGCGCCTCCCAGGAATTGATCGGGTTGGCTTCTCAACGAGCTGGCAGTGGCCGCTCCTTCGCTTCCATCGTCGCCCTCGAGGCCGACAACGATGACAGCACGGGGCAGCGACGCGTCGAGGCGCCCGGAGGATCCGAGCCAGGCGCGGCGGTCTGGACAGAAGATGTCGCTGACGTCGACTCTGACCTGTCAACGGAATCGGAGAAAGGCGTTGCCCGTATCTGGCGAGACCTGCTGGGCACTGCCTCGATTCGTCGGGACGACAGCTTCTTCGAGCTGAACGGGGACTCCCTGCTGGCTGCTCAGGTCATCTCCGAGATCCATGGGAAATTCGGTGTCAAGCTTCCTTTCAGCGCCATCTTCGATGCCGCTACCGTGAGGCAGTTGGCGCGGGAAATCGACAACTCGCTCAATGATGGCGTGCGCCCCGCGACCGGGACTGAAACAGAGGAGGGAGTCATCTGATATGACGACTTCAGAACTCCTCTCCCGTCTCCAGCAACAGGGAATACGGCTCTGGGAGGAGAACGACGGGCTTCGTTACTCGGCGCCCACTGGGACCATGACCGCAGAGCTCAGAAGCGCCATCCGCCAGCGCAAGAGCGAGATCATCGAGGCTCTGCAGGCTGGAACCGGATCCGCCAAGGGTCTGTCCCGCATCCCATCGATTCCCGTCGCCAGTCACTACGCCCTGTCAAACGCGCAACAGCGCCTCTGGATCCTGTCGCAGATGGATGCAGGCTCGTCCGCCTACAATATTCCACTGCATCTGCAGCTGGAAGGCGAATTGGATAGCGGCTTCCTTGAGAGGGCGATCCAGCAGGTCGTTGACAGACACGAGTCGCTGCGCACGACATTCACGACCGTGGATGGAGAGCCAGGGCAGATCGTGGGTGATCCGGGCCGGCACAGACTTCCCGTGGTGGATATCGCGGACCGCCAGGACCCGGCGGACGAGGCACGCGCAATGGCATTGGCCGAGTCGTCCCACGTTTTTGACCTGCAGGCGGGACCCTTGTTCCGCACGCGACTTGTGAGGATGGGGCCGCTGCGCCACGTGCTGCTGTGTACGATGCACCACATCATTTCAGATGGGATCAGTATTGGGATCCTCTTTCGGGAGCTCGCGTCCGCCTATAACGCACAGAAACGTGGAGTTCCTTCGCCTGCAGCCGAGCTGCCCATCCAGTACCGCGACTATGCGGCGTGGCAGAGGCAGCAACTCGCGTCGAGCGCCGCCGCAGTGCACCGGGACTACTGGCGGCAGCGACTCGGTGGTGAGTTGCCCGTACTCGATCTCCCAACGGACGCTGCCCGTCCGCCGACGCAGACATTCAAGGGCAAGGAGATCCTCTTTTCACTCGGAGCAGACCGAAGCGCAGGGCTTCGACAATTGACGCGGGAGCACCAGGCCAGCCTCTATATGGTCCTGCTGACGGCCCTGAAGGTCCTGCTGTACCGCTACACAGGTGCGCAGGACATGGTCGTCGGCAGCCCGGTAGCGGGACGGCCGCATCCCGATCTGCAGGACCAGATCGGGCTCTACCTGAACACGCTCCCGATCCGCACCTTCCCCCGCGGCAGCCTGCCGTTCATCGACTTTCTGGCGCAGGTGAGACGGGCCTGCCTGGAGGCCTTCGAACACCAGGAGTACCCCTTTGACCGTCTGGTCGACGATCTCAACGTCGAGCGGGACCTGAGCCGGTCGCCGGTCTTCGATGTCATGATGATCCTGCAGAACCAGGATGACGCGGCGCCGACCTTTGAGGGCGTCCGCTCCAGCCTGCTCGCTGACCACACCGGGACGAGCAAGGTGGACATCACCCTTTGCTGCAAGGACATGGGCGATGAGATCTGGGTGAATCTGGAATACAACACGGATCTGTTCTGCGCAGATCGGATGCAGAGGATGGCGGGGCATTTCGCCAGACTCATCGATAGCATTCTGGCGGAGCCGGTCAGGCCCATTTCTCAACTCGACTACCTGACGGCGTCAGAGGAAGAGGCCCTGTTGCACACCTGGAACGCAACGCGGATGGACTATCCGCGGGAGCGAACCATCGTCGATCTCATTGACGAAAGTGCACACAGTTTCCGCGACCAGGTCGCCGTTGTGGCCGAGGATCGCAGTCTGACCTACGGACAACTCGAGGAAGAGTCGAACCGACTGGCGCACTACCTCGTCGAATGCGAGGTTCGCACAGGCGACTTTGTCGGACTGTGCATCGACCGGAACGCGGACATGATGGTCGCCCTGCTCGCCATCCTCAAGGCGGGAGCAGCCTATGTACCCCTCGATCCGCACTACCCCGCGGCGCGTATCCACGACATCCTGTGTGACGCGGGGGTGACATCCCTGCTCACCACAGCCGCACTCTGGGCGACTCTGGAGAGGGAGGGCAAGACGGAGAGATTTGGGTTGATCCTGCTGGATCGGGAGCGGCACGCCATCCGGCGACTTTCCGCCATCAGGCCCGCCGTGCATGTTGAGCCCACCCTTGCCTGTTACGCGATCTACACCTCGGGATCTACCGGACAGCCGAAGGGCGTCGTGATCCCGCATCGGGCCCTGGTAAACTTCCTCTGGTCCATGGCTCGTGCACCGGGGCTTTGTGCGGCCGATGTCCTGCTCGCGGTGACGACGATCTCCTTCGATATCGCCGCCCTGGAGCTTTTTTTGCCCCTGGTCAAAGGAGCGCGCATTGTCCTGGCATCCCAGTTGGCCGCGACGGACGCGGCCCAGTTGCGGGCGCTGTTCGAATCCGCGGACATCACCGCGATGCAGGCGACGCCATCAACCTGGCGTATGCTGCTCGACGCGGGCTGGCGCGGAAGTCCCGGCCTGAAAATCCTCTGCGGGGGAGAGGCCCTGCCCGGCAAACTTGCCGACAGGCTGCTGGGCAGGGGGGGGGAACTGTGGAACATGTACGGGCCGACAGAAACCACCATCTGGTCCACGATGTACCGGGTGGACGAAGAGCAGGCTGTCGCCGCGGCGGACGAGGATGTCGTGCCGATCGGGCGCCCCATTGCCAACACCGAGATCTATATTCTCGATCGCGACCTCCGGCCGGTTCCCGTGGGTGTCCCCGGCGACCTCTACATTGGCGGGGACGGCCTGGCGCACAGCTATCACGGTCGCGCCGAACTGACGGCAGAGAAATTCATCCGTCATCCGTTTTCTGCCACGGCCGGTGATCGGCTCTACCAGACAGGCGATGTCGCCCGCTACCGCCCCGACGGCAATATCGAGTTTCTCCGTCGCAGTGATCATCAGGTCAAGATTCGCGGTTTTCGCATCGAGACTGGCGAAGTGGAAGCGGTTCTCACCACCCACCCGGGGATTCGTCAGGCGGCGGTCGTCGCCACCGGGGACGAAAGTGGCGCAAGACACCTCGTTGCGTATCTGGTGGGAGAGGCAGTTCCCCCGCGGGAACTGCGTGACTGGGCCCGGCGGCGGTTGCCCGACTATATGTTGCCGTCGCTCTTCCTCCACCTCGACTCCCTGCCGCTTACTTCGAACCAAAAGGTGGACCGCAAGGCGCTGCCCAAACCCGATATCGACGCCGCCGCGCGTTCCGCTGTCTACGTCCCACCGGCAGACGAGATCGAGAAGGCCATCACCCGTGTCTGGCAGGAGATCCTCGGCGCGACGCGAATTGGTAGCCATGATGATTTCTTCGAATTGGGTGGACACAGCCTGAAAGCGATTAGATTCATTGCTGTGCTGCATCGTGAATCCGGAATTGCTCTCCAGCTGATGGATGTGTTCCGCAACCCAACGGTTGAGAGTCTGGCCAAAGTGGCCAGAGCTCGTGGTCGAGACCTCCCAAAAGCAACCCAAGGCACCAACCACGAGGCCCTTGCGCTCCCTGCCCGCGATCATGACGGGATCCTCGAAATGACGGCCGAGGAACGGGCGCTTCTGGAAGACTGAAGCCCGCGGCGTGGGCATTGGCGACACGCTTTGCCGGATCTGCAAAAACGAAACTGGGTGACTTGGCGCGATCGGCCGGTTACGCTGACATATTTTGGCCCGCCGCCTGACAACAATCCTGGGACGGCCTCTTCAGAAGGGAAAATTTGGTGACAGACTGCCTCCTCATCGGCTTCAACGAATCGGATTTTGAGAGTTACGTGGAGATGGTCCGCTCCATGGGTGAGGATTCTGGTGCATTCAGGGATCTGAACCTCGCCTTCGTCGAATATGAGGGCAGGCCGCTCCACGCTCTGGGTGCCCTCTCCAAGTTTTCGGGCAACAAGTCGGTGGGCGACGTGCCTTATCACAATACAGACTTCTTCTGGCCAACCCTAGCCTATCTCGGCACCCACCTTCACCGTCACGGTCACAGCTTCGACTACGTCAACCTGTTTCAGCAAGAGAAAGAACTGCTGAGAGCAAAGCTCCTCAGCGACGACCTTCTGGCGGTAGCCATCACAACGACTCTGTACGTCTCCATCCACCCCATCCTCGAGCTCATCCAGTTCATTCGCGAACACAATCAGACGACGAAAATCATCGTCGGCGGCCCTTACATCTCCAGCCAGTGCAGCACCGAAGAGATGTCCTCGGTCACGCAAGTATTCGAGTACATGGATGCCGATTTCTACGTGATCAATGCCGAAGGCGAGACCGCCCTGTGCCAAATACTGTCCTGTCTGAAAGATGGCGGGGACTGGCGCGGAATCGACAACATTGCCTTCAAGGAGAACGGCACCTACGTCGTGACCGAGGGGTCGATCGAGGACAATCCCCTTGAGCAGAACATGGTGGACTACGCACTATTCCCCGCAGCCGTCCACGGCGAATTCGTCACCTTGCGCACGGCGAAATCCTGTCCCTTTTCCTGCGCCTTCTGCGGGTTTCCACAGCGCGCCGGCAAGTACAAGTATCTCTCTGTCGATCTCGTCGAGCAGGAGCTCAATGCCATTCGGGAGATCGGCGGCATAACGACGTTGACATTTATCGACGACACATTCAACGTCCCGAAGGCCCGGTTCAAAGACCTGCTGCGCATGATGATTCGCAATGACTATGGGTTCAGATGGAATTCCTTCTATCGCAGTGACCACGGTGATGAGGAGGCCATCGAGTTGATGGCCGCCGCAGGATGCGAGGGCGTCTTTCTTGGGATTGAGTCTGGCAGCGACAGCATGCTGGAGAAGATGAACAAGAGCGCCCGCCGGAAGGATTACCTGAAAGCAATTCCGCTGTTGAAACAGGTGGGAATCTCGACGCACTGCAATCTGATCATCGGGTATCCGGGGGAGACCGAGCAGACGGTGAAGGAGACCGTGGAGTTGATCGAGACGACTGCACCGGACTATTACCGCGCGCAGTGCTGGTACTGCGATCCGGTCACGCCGATCTGGGAAAGTCGCCACGAGTACGGGATCACGGGGTCCTCCTTCAACTGGTCTCACAGGACCATGAACTCGGCGACGGCCAGCAAAATCGTCGATGACCTTTTCTGCGATATCAAAAATTCCACGTGGCTGCCACAGAACGGTTTTGAGATGTGGAGCCTTTTCTACCTCGAGCGCAAGGGCATGTCCAGAGCCCAGATCAAACGCTTTCTGACTGCCTTCAACCAGGGGATCAGGGACCGGCTCCAGGGAAGATCTGCGGGAGAACTCCTGCCGGAGAGGCTAACCGAGCTCCAGGCGGCATGTCGGTTTGAGCCGTCGCCGACACACGACCTGCATTCGCACAGCGGAGAACTCCCGCAGGCGTCCACGTCGGCGGTGCACGTTGGCGCAGGCGATATCGTGCCGATGACATTGGAGGAATTCGATCTTCTGGACGACGACTAGCCGCCAGGAAACCAACGGGACCGAACTCAGCCTACAGTTTGCAGACGGAACGAGAGAGCATCATTGGAAAAATCGACGACAATTTCTACTGAGGCATTGAAGAAACGCGCGAAGGAGGGCGACCTACAGGCCCTCCAGCAACTGCGCGACCGGGGGTTCTTCGACAAGAAGAAAGCGCCCGTTGACGGCTTTGCTGTGTCCAACGCACAAAAGCGACTGTGGGTCATCGACCAGATGTTGGGTGGCAAGACGCCGGCCTACAATATGCCGGGATCCCTGCTGCTCGAAGGGCCGCTGGATGTCGCCGTTCTTGAGCAGGCTCTTGGCGAGATCATCCGGCGTCACGAATCTCTGCGGACGACCTTCTTCGGCGTCGATGGAGAACCTCGCCAGAAGGTGCATGAGGCGGTCGACTTCATCCTTGAGCGCATCGATTTGCGCAGCCACGAGCGGCCGGAGGAGGAGGCGCGGCGTCTGGGGCAGAAGCACGCTGCAGTAGCCTTTGACCTGGAGAAGGCTCCGCTCTTCCGTGCTCTGCTGCTGCACCTCGACGGTCCGGACCTGGGGTCGCCTGATCCACCTGACGTGGGGCGATATGTCCTTTTCTACAATCTGCACCACATCATCTTCGACGAGTGGTCTCTCGGCGTCCTGGTGCGTGAACTGGCCGAACTGTATCGGGCATTCGTCAGCAACCAACCTTCACCTCTGCCCCCCCAGTTGCTGCAGTACAAAGACTTCGCCGCCCGGCAGAATCAGCAGCTGCAGGATGCGGATATCGATCGCCACCGCCGGTACTGGCTGGCAAAATTCGCCGGCGACCTCGAGCCACTCAATCTTGCCACAGACTTCTTCAGGCCCCCGGTCCAGACATTCGCCGGCGATTCCGTATTTGCCCACTTCGATCGCGATACCTCTGCGGCGCTGAAGCGGATATCTCGAGACCTTCGTGCCGGCCTCTACGTGACGTTGCTGGCTCTGGTGAAGGCGCTCTTTCACAGGTATACCGGACAGGAGGATGTCACCATCGGCTGTCCCGTAGCGGGCCGGGATGACGCCGACCTCGAGAACCAGATCGGCTTCTACGTGAACACTCTCGCACTCCGCGACCGTGTGCTGCCCGCAGATACCTTCACACAACTCACCGCCAAGGTCCGACAGACCGTGACGGAAGGGATTGCCCACCAGGCCTATCCCTTTGAGAGCATTCTCGCCGAGTTGAATCTGGGCCGCGACATGAGCCATTCCCCTCTCTTCGACGCCGTCGTCGCGCTGAGCGATGACCAGCCACAGGTCGACCTCGAAGGGGTTCGGGTCAGTGAATTCGACACCGGGTTCGTGCAGGCCAAGTTCGACTTTGTCTTCGATTTTACCGACGCTGAAGAGGGCATCGGCGTCCGCCTGATCTACAACCGCGACCTCTATTCACAAGAGCGCATCGGCTACATGGTCAGGCATCTGAGCAACCTGGCCGGCGCAGTCGCCCGGGCCCCGGACGCGCCGCTGCGAACCCTGGAAGTGACAGATGCGCAAGAGCTCCGCCTGCTGGCGTCCTTCAACCCGCCCGCATCCTCTTATCCCAGCGGCAGAACCATCCACGGGTTGTTCGAAGAGCAGGTCAGCCGGACGCCGGACCGGATCGCTCTGGTCGACACGGGTGAGATCTCATACCGCGATCTGAACGCGCGAGCGAACCGTTGGGGGCAGGCGCTGCGGCAGCATTGGGATGTCGCAGCTGAAACGCCGGTGGGCGTCCTCGTCACCGGCAGGGGCACGCTCGCACCCGCCCTGCTGGCGATCATGAAGGCGGGTGGAACGTATGTGCCGATCGATCCGTCGCTCCCGGTGGAGAGAACGCGCTATCTGCTCGAAGACAGCGGCTGTAAAGCCGTTCTCACCGATTCCGCGGACGCCCAGTTGCTGGCCTCCCTCTCGATGCCGGTGGTGACACCCTCGGCTCTCGACCAGTTCGCAACGATTGAAAATCCCGAGCCGGTCACCAGCAGCCGAAACCTGGCCTACATCATCTATACCTCGGGCTCCACCGGGCTTCCCAAAGGCGTCATGGTGGAGCACGAAGGTTTTGTCAACATGATCCACGGCCAGATCGACGCATTCGGCGTGACGCCCGACGACAGGATTCTGCAGTTCGCCTCCTGCGCCTTCGACGCCTCGCTCTCGGAGATCTTCATGGCGCTGCTTGCCGGGGCGGCTCTGGTCACAGTGCCGGAGGCGACAACCAGAGATCCACGAAGGCTCGTCGAATTCATCAACAACCGACGGATCACTATCGCCACCATCCCTCCCAGTTACCTGCGCGCCGTTGGCTTCGACCAGTTGCGGGGTCTCAAGACGCTCGTGTCGGCAGGCGAAGAGGCCGTTCACGACGGCGGCGCATTCACGGGAGCCGGAGGACGCTACATCAATGCCTATGGCCCGACAGAATTTTCCGTCTGCGCCACCATGTTCCATGTACCGCCCGGATTCGCAGCCAACCGGCCGATCCCCATTGGCAGACCGATCCCGAATGCGGAGGTCCTGATTCTTGAAGTCGACACAGACCGCCTTCAACCGGTCGGGGTCGCTGGTGAAATCTGTCTGTCCGGCGTCAATGTGGCCCGTGGCTATCTCAATCTGCCCGATCGAACCGGAGAGAGTTTTCAGCCCCACCCCCTCCGTCGCGATGACCGCATCTATCGCACGGGAGACCTGGGCCGCTGGCTCCCCGACGGGACCATCGTCTTTCTTGGAAGGCTCGATCAGCAGGTCAAGATCGACGGCTATCGTATCGAGCTTGGCGAAATCGAAAGCCAGTTGGTCCGTCACGACCAGATCGAGGCAGCGGTTGCCACGGTCCGCGATCGGCTCAGTGAGAACGGTCCTCTCCGCGAGATCGTGGCTTACATCGTGCCGGTGGCAGACGCGCTGACGGACGTCTCGATGGAGATCTCAAGACTGCGCGCTTTCCTCGGCCAGAGGCTGCCGGATTACATGATTCCGGCGCACTTCGTCCGGCTCGATGAGATACCCAGAACCGCCAGTGGCAAGCTGGACCGAAGGAACCTCGCCGATCCCTCCACAGACACGGCGAGCCCATCGGATTCCTTTGTTCGCCCTGCAGGTGACATCGAGGAACAGCTCAGCTCGATCTGGCGGGATATCCTGGGCGTCTCCCGCGTCGGCGCCGAGGATCGGTTCCTCGACCTTGGTGGCAACAGCATGAAGGCCATCGTGCTCGCCGGGCGCGTTCTCCGGGATTTGCGTGTCAAGCTGGACATCCGGGAAATCTTCGAGATGCCGACGGTGCGCCAGCTCGCGGATCTGATTCGTGGCCGGAACCAGCAGATTGCATTCCGGATTGATCCGATCGCCGACGCCGAACACTACGCCGTATCCAACGCCCAGCGCCGGCTCTGGATCATCGACCGAATGGATGTCAGCCGGGCAGCGTATAACATCGCTTCGGTGACGCGTCTGCGGGGTGACCTCGCCCCCGAGATCCTGGAGCGAGCTCTGGTCGAACTGGTGCAACGCCACCAGTCCCTGCGGACCCGATTCGTCGAGGTCGACGGTGAGCCGCGTCAACTCGTCGAGGAGACCGCCGACCATTTCTTCCGGTTTGAGAATTTTCTCGGTGCGCCGGATTCCGCCAGGGAGGCGACAGCGCGGGCGATCGCCGAGGCCCGCCTCGAATTCGACCTGACCAAGGCGCCCCTCTTCCGGGCAACTCTCTATCGAGTCGCTGCGCAGGACCATTTCCTCGTTTTCAGCATGCACCACATCATCAGCGATGGCTGGTCCCTCGATATCATCGTCGGTGAGCTGATCGAACTGTACGGGACCTACAAGGCAGGCGGGCACTCCGCGCTCCCTCCCCTGCGAATTCAATACCGAGACTACGCCCGCTGGCAGAACGACCGGATCGCCACCGCCACCGCCACCGCCACCGTCGCCGCCGTCGCCTCAGACCAGGTGAACGGCCAGGTGAACGGCCAGATGAACGGCCAGATGAACGGCCAGATGAACGGCGAGAAACAGTATTGGCTGGACTGTTTTGGCGACGCGGTCCCCCTCCTCGACCTGCCCGCCGATGCGCCTCGGCCCGCGGTGCAGTCGTTTCAGGGAGCCATCGACGAGTTCGAACTTCCGCAGGATGTGTCCAGAGCAATCCGCGATCTGGCTCGACAGCACGGCGCGAGTCTGTTCATGACCTGTACGGCGGCCGTCAAGATCCTGCTGCGCCGCTATACGGGATCCGATGACATTGTGGTTGGCGCGCCGATCGCGGGAAGAAACCATCCCGACCTGAAGGACCAGGTGGGTTTTTTCGTGAACATGCTCGCCCTCCGCGACCGGATGACCGCCTCCGATTCGGTCGCCGGTAGCATCGCCCGCATCAAGTCCACGATCGAGATGGCCCTGGACCACAGTTCCTACCCCTTTGACCTGCTGGTCGAGGATCTCGACCTGGATCGCGACATGGGCCGCAATCCGCTCTTCGATGTCGTCGTCTCCTTTCGCGATGCGCCGGTGCAGACGGGAGGGATTCCGGGCCTGGAGGTCGAGCCCATCTCCTTCGAGCCGGGAATCAGCAAGTTCGACCTGACGTTCTTCTTCGACGAGAACGAGGATGGTTCGATCGGGCTCGCCATCGAGTACTCCACCGACCTGTTTCGGCCCGAGCGAATCGAGCGCATGGCGGAACACCTGGGTGTTCTCGTGCGTTCGATGGCGCACAATCCTGAAGCCGAGATCGGCAGTCTCGAGATCCTGGCCAAGACCGAGGCCACCTGCTTGCTGGCGGATTCCAACCAGACGGCGACCGACTATCCGGCGCACGCAACGATCATTGAGCTTTTCACCGAGCAGGTACGACGAGTCCCGGATCGACTGGCGGCAGTGGACCGGGACGATCGCTTCGACTACCGCCAACTGAACGACCTTGCCAACCAGGTCGCCGTCGAGATTCTGGCGCGGGTGGACCTGCGCGACGAAGAGCCCGTGGGCATCCTGCTGGAGCGCTCCGCGTGGACTGCCGTCGCCGCGCTGGCCATCCTCAAGGCGGGCGGGAGCTATCTGCCTCTGGACTCGGCCTATCCTGCCGAGCGGCTGGCTTTCATCCTTGGCGAAACCGAATGCAGGCTGGTTCTGACAGAGCATGAGCACGAGCCAAGCCTGCGGTCCTGCTGCCCGGGCCTGACGACAGTCGACCTGGCATCTCTGGCGTTGGACGGCAACACCCGGACGCCCGATCCGGCAGCGCGTGGCAAGTCGACCAGTCTGGCCTACATCATGTACACCTCGGGCTCCACGGGTCAGCCCAAAGGAGTCGAGATCGAGCAGAAATCGGTAATTCGTCTCGTGCGCAATACGAACTATGTAGACCTCGGCGAACAGGACTGCATCTTCCAGGCCGGTTCGCTCGCCTTTGACGCATCGACCTTCGAGATCTGGGGTGCCTTACTCAATGGCGGATGCGTCTGCTTTCCACCCAAGGCATCGCTGCTGGAACCCGGTATGCTACAGAAGGAGATCCGGGATTACGGCGTGACGACGATGTTCATGACGGCAAGCCTCTTCAACCAGATGGTCGACGCCGACACCCGGGTATTTGCCAACCTCAAACAGATCCTGGTCGGCGGCGAGAGGCTCTCACCACACCACGTGAATCAGGCTCGAGCGGCATGCCCCGACCTGGCCATCATCAATGGCTACGGCCCCACCGAAAACACCACCTTTACCGCCTGCCATCAGATCGAGCGGGCCTACGCTGGCGACATCCCCCTGGGTCGCCCTATCGCCAATACCACAGTCTATGTGCTGGACAGCAACCTGCAGCTGTGTCCGATTGGAATTCCCGGTGAGATCTGCACCGGCGGCGACGGCGTCGCGCGCGGCTACCTCGCCCGGCCCGAGTTGACCCAGGAACGGTTCGTTGCCAATCCGTTTGTCGAAGGCGACGTCCTCTATCGCACCGGAGATCTCGGGTTCTGGAATGCCGATGGCACGCTGAGTTTCGCGGGGCGCACGGACGACCAGGTCAAGATCCGCGGATTCAGAGTCGAACCAGGCGAAATCGAACACCGCATGCAGGAGCACCCCTCCGTGCACGGCGCCTGTGTTCTCCCACATCAGACCTCGGCCGGCACATACGAACTGATCGGCTACTACACCGCCAACACAGACCTCGAGACGAAGCCGCTGCGCGACTTCCTGAGCGCGCGACTGCCACACTACATGGTGCCCGGTCACTTCGTCTACATGGAACGCTTCCCGGTAAACGAGAACGGAAAACTCGACCGCAGCGCCTTCCCGGACTTTCATGCCTCTGCCACCAGCAACTACCAGGCACCCGTAACTCCTCAGGAGCAGGCCATCGTCCGGGTCCTGGCCGAAGTCCTGGGAGTTGAGCGGGCCGGCCTGGGCGACAACTTCTTTGAACTCGGCGGTGATTCCATTCGGGCGATTCAGGTCGTCAGCCGGCTCAGACAGGAGAAACTGGCTCTTCAGGTCAAGGACCTCTTCCAGGCCCGCGATGTCGCCGATCTGGCGATTCGGGTCAGACTCGATGGGTCCGCATCACGCGCCAAGCGCATGGCCGGGATCATCCCTCTCACGCCGATTCAGCGATGGCTTTTCCACGAGCATGAACAGGATCTGCACCATTTCAACCAAGCGGTTCTGCTGAAGTGTTCTGCTCGAATCGACGCGACCGCCATCCGGGAGGTATTCGAACAACTTCACCATCATCACGACATGCTGCGCGCCACGTTCCGCCGGACAGCGAACGGGTGGCAACAGGAGGTCCGTGCCAGTTCAAATGCATGTCTGGAGATCGAAGATCTGTGCCCGGAATCAAATCCGGCGGCCGCACTCGAGGCTCATGCCACCCAGGTCCAGAGTTCCTTTGACCTCTCCAAGGGGCCCCTGGCGAAAGCCGTCCTCTACCGGTTGCCCGACGGAGACCGTCTGTTGGTCGTCATTCATCACCTGCTCGTCGACGGCGTGTCCTGGCGCATCCTGCTCGAAGACCTCGAGACGGGCTACGGGCAGAGGCAGCAAGGTTCGGCCATCGCCTTCGCTGACCACACCGACAGCTATCTCACGTGGTCGGAAGGCCTGCGGCAATTCGCCGAATCCGACGACCTGAAAACCGATGCAGGCTTCTGGCAGCAGGAGGAGGCCACCGCCGCGACGGACATTCCTCTGGAGTTCGATCGAGCCGGCGTTGAGAATCTCTATCGCCAGACCGAATCCGTCACGGTATCACTGAGTGAGGAGGAAACACGGACGTTCCTTACGCAGCCTCACCGTGTCTATCGGGCCGAAGCCGACACCGTCCTGCTCACGGCTTTGGGCAGGTCCTTGAGGCGCTGGCATGGTGGTGACGCCACGCGAATTCTGGTCGAGGGCCACGGCAGGGAACCCCTGGGCCAGAATCACGATCTGACGCGAACTGTGGGTTGGTTCACCTCGATCTATCCCGTTGTCCTGCGGTCGACGTGTGCCGACGATCGCCAGGCCATGAGGGAGACCAAGGAGGCCCTGCGCCGCGTCCCACGACGCGGCGTGTCCTATGGCGTATCGCGCTACCTCTGCGCCACTCCGCCGGCACCATCGCTTCATCGGCCAACCCTCGTGTTCAACTATCTAGGTCAGTTCGACACCCCGTCGGGCGGCGCTACCACCGCGGAGCCTGTGTTCTCCTTTGCCGAGGAGTCACATGGTCCGGTGTTCGGGCCAGAATTCCAGCGCCAGGCGGACCTGGAACTGACGGGAATCGTGTCCGCGCAGCGGCTGCAACTTTCGGTGACATATCATCCCGGTCTCCACGGCAGGGCCACGGTGGCCGCCTTTCTCGAAGACTACCGACGAGAGCTTCTCGGGCTTCTCGACCACTGTCGCGGCGCGGCAATCGCAGAAAAGACGCCGACGGACTTCACCCAGTGCGGTCTGTCACTTGCCGAGTATGACAGATTTCTGACGACCACGAACTGGCGCCCTGAGGATATCGATGATTGGTATCCTCTTTCCTCGATGCAGGCTGGGCTCCTCTACCATGACAGCCTGGACCAGGATTCGTCGGCCTACTTCCTGCAGATGTCATTTGCCCTCCTGGGGCCGCTCGATGTCGGCTGCTTCCAGTCAGCCTGGGAAGAGGTGATCGAACGTCACGCCATCCTCCGGACCGCCTTTGTCCATGACGGTCTGCCCGTCCCAGTCCAGGTGATCCTGAAGCATCGGCCGCCAGATTTTCTCGTTGAAGACATCGGCTCGCTGCCGGCTGCGGAGCAGGATCAGAGAATCGGTGACTTCTGCGCACAGGACGTGATTCGAGGATTCGATCTGAGGGACGAGCCGCTGGTTCGTTTTGCCCTCTTCCGGTTGGGTTCTCAGCGGCACCAGGTCATCTGGAGCTACCATCACATTCTTCTGGATGGATGGTCTCTGGGGAACTTGTACGACGAGTTTCACCGCCTCTATGGCGCCCACGTCACAGGAAGCGTCGCCAGGCTGCCGCCGGTTCGGCAGTTTGGCCGCTACATTGAATGGCTGCAGCGCTTTGATGTCGAGCAGGCACAGGCATTTTGGCGCGAGCGTCTGCAGGACGTTCATCAGCTGACCTCCATCCCGATCCTCCCCGGTTCCCGGCCTGAGGAAGAATACCGGATGGGTGAGATCACGTTCCGACTGACCGATGCGCATAGCCGTGCTGTGGCCGGCCTCGCACAGGAGGCGGGCGTCACCCTCAGCACGCTGATGCAGGTGGTCTGGGCCCTCATCCTCTCCCGTTACCAGAACACGACCGACATCCTCTTCGGTGTCATCGTTTCCGGACGCCCTTCGGAGCTGGAGCACGTTGAAGAGATGGTGGGCCTGTTCATCAATGCCATTCCGCAACGGATCCGCCTCGAGGAAGCCGAGCCCTTTGAGGAGTTCGTCAAGACGGTTCAGGACCAGGCGATGGAGGCGGAGCCCTACCACTACTATCCGCTGGCCGAGATCCACGCCTTGACGTCGTTGCAGCAGGGCGTTTTCGACCACCTCTTCGTATTCGAAAACTATCCGACCGACCGCATCGTGTCTGGCAGTGCAGGCGGCAGCGAAACGGACCTGACGGTAGAAAGTGTGATCTCCCACGACGAGAGCCACTACCCCTTCAACTTGATCATCGTGCCGGGCGACGTCATCGAATTCCGTCTGACCTTCAACGAACATATCTACCCGCAAGCGCAGATTCTGCAGGTGCGGGATCATCTGCTTTCGACCCTGACACAGGTCGTCGAGAGACCATCCACGCCGATCGGCGAAATCCAGATCCTGCCCGCCGAAGAGAGCCAACGGCTCGACCAGTTCCATGGCCCGGTTTGGGAGAAACCAGCGGCCGAGACCGTTCTCGGTCTCATTGATGCGCAAGTCCGGGTTGTCCCGGATCGTACCGCCCTGATCCGAGGCGGCGAGGAAATGTCGTACGACTCGCTGAACCGACGGGCCAATCAGATGGCTGTATACCTGAGAGAGAGGTTTGCAGTCGGCCCCGATGTGACAGTGGGAATCGCTCTCGACCGTTCCGAGACCATGATCATCTCGATCCTCGGTGTGCTCAAAGCCGGTGGCGCTTACCTGCCGCTCGACACAACCCTGCCGACAGAACGCATCGCCTTCATGCTGACTGACTCCGGGACTCGCGTCGTGCTCTCCGAGTCTCATTGCGTCGGACTCCTTGCCGCCGCCAACAGCGTCGATGTCGTCTGTCTCGATCAGGTGGACGACGAACTGCGCTCGCTGAACGAGCGTGAGCTGAGCCACTGCCCCGGCGGGCACGATGCTGCCTACGTGATATACACGTCTGGTTCGACGGGCGTTCCCAAAGGCACTGTGGTGGAACACCGCAACCTTCTCAACTATCTGCTCTGGGCCGCCAGCCACTACTTTGATCGTCCCCACGTCGGGCACTTCGGTCTGTTCTCGTCACTCTCGTTCGATCTCACAGTTACAAGCCTCTTTCTGCCACTGATCCGCGGAAACACGCTGACGATCTATCCGGGCGATGTAGAGCTAGGCGAGATCCTCGCCCACATGCTGGGTCCCGAGAGTCGTGTCGACTCGCTCAAGATCACGCCTTCGCATATTGCGCTGCTCGCGGAATCTGGTTTGTCCGGAACATCCAGCATCCAGATTGCGATCGTCGGCGGCGAGGCCCTGCTTCCGGATCGGGTCGCGCTGTTACACGGCCTGAATCCGGCGATGCGCGTCTTCAACGAGTACGGCCCGACGGAAACAACTGTGGGCTGCATAGTTTTTGAGGTCCCGCCTGAAGCCCAGCAGGTTCTGATCGGCACGCCCATTGCCAATACGCGCATCTACGTTCTTGACGAGCAGAAGAGGCTGGCGCCGATCGGCACTCCTGGCGAGATCTACATCGCCGGCTCCGGCGTCGCCCGCGGCTACCTGAACCGCCCCGAATTGACTGCGGAACGATTCCTCGACAGCCCGTTCCAACAGGGCCAACGCATGTACCGCTCCGGCGACCTCGGTCGCTGGCTTGCCGACGGAAACATGGAGTATCTCGGTCGCTGCGACGATCAGGTCAAGATTCGCGGACATCGTATAGAGCCTGGTGAAATCGAGGGCGTCCTGCTGGCGCATCCCCAGGTCGGCCGAGTCGCGGTGATCGCCGTTCCGATCGGTGGGTCTCAGTCCGGCCCCATGAATGGCACGGAGTTGGTCGCCTATGTGGTGGGTGAGGCCACTGCAAGTGAACTGCGTAGTTGGCTTTCCGACCGCCTGCCCGACTACATGCATCCCACGTGGTTTGTGCCGATCGACGAACTCCCCCTCACGCACAATGGCAAACTTGACCGACGTGCGCTTCCCGATCCGGTGAAGCTCAGTGCAGCGCGCGGCGCCACGGTGGCCGACGGCGCACCGCGTGACGAAGTCGAGCGCCGTCTCCGTGACATCTGGGCAACGGTTCTCCAGGTGGAGAGTCTCGGCGTCCACGATAATTTCTTCGAGCTCGGTGGTCACAGTCTGAAAGCGACGCAGATCGTCTCACGCATCCTGAAGAGCATGGACGTCAAGTTCAGCCTGCGGGATTTCTTCCAGCACAACACAGTGGCCGAACTCGCAGACCAGATCCGCCCGCTCGCCAGACAGGACAGATTCTCAGCAATCCTGCCGGTGCCGTACCAGCCGACCTACGAACTGTCGCACGCACAGAAACGCCTTTGGCTGCTCGACCGCCTTGGCGACGGGGCCTCCTACAACGTCCCCCAGGCACTTGCGATCCACGGAATTCTGGATGTGGATTCACTGCGTGCCACCTTCGAGGCAATCATCGCGCGACACGAAATCCTGCGGACGGCCTTCGTCGAGATCGACGGCGACCCGCGACAGAAAATTCTCCCTACTCTCAGCTTCACGCTGCAGCAGACCGATCTGACGGGCCGTGAAGATCCCGAGGCCGACGCCCGGGTGATCGTCGAACAGGAGGCTACGGAGCCTTTCGACCTGTCCCGTCCGCCGCTGCTGCGGGTGAGGATCCTGAAGATCACCGCGGACAAGTGCATACTCGTCATGAACATGCACCACATCGTCGGGGACGGCTGGTCCATGAATGTCCTCTTCCTCGAGATGCTGGCGCTCTACAACTCGTTCCGCACCGGCGATCCCCATACTCTCGTGCCCCTGCGGATCCAATACAGGGACTTCTCCGAGTGGCAGAACCAACAGCGCTTCGAAAGAGAGGAGAGCTACTGGCTGGGGCAGCTGGCTGGCAATCCAGGCGGCATCCGACTTCCCTTCGATTTGTCGCCGACAGAGACGCCCGATTTCAAGGGTGCCCTGGAGTCGATCCAGCTTGACGGAGAGCCCCTGGCGGCACTTCGACGCCTGGTTCGATCCAGGGAGACCACTCTGGCCAACCTGTTTCTGGCGTTGTTCAAGCTCTTCCTCTACCGGCTGACGAAGCAGGAAGACCTCTGTGTGGGCGTCAGCGTTGCCAACCGCAACCATCCGGATCTCGAGCATCTGATCGGCTTCTTCGTGAATGTCCTTCCCATCCGCATCTCGCTCTCCACCGACATGTCGTTCGACACGCTGCTGGACCGAGTGTCACAAGTTGCCTACGAAGCCTATGACCACCAGGACTACCCTTTCGACCTCATGGTCGCGAAGCTCAACCCAGACCGGCTGGCCAACAGACAACCCCTTTTCAACGTGCTCTACGCCTTCCAGAACTACGCTGATGTGCAGGTGGATCCTGCCATGGGCAGCGCCGCCGACACGGCCGACAGCGGCACGGGTCTGCGGATCGAACCGTTCCCGTTTTCCCTCCATACGTCCAAGTTCGATCTCACCCTCCTGGCCTTCGACGACACCGACCGGATTCTCCTGCATATGGAGTACGACACGTCGCGGTTCCGCCCCCAGACGATTCGTAAATATCTCGAAACCCTCGTCCGCTTCGCGTCCATGATCGCCGCTCCATACGAGCAAGAGGAAAGCCGTTGAATATCGGGGACTTCGATCTGCTCGAGTCATCGGCGGAGCGCGAAACGCTGATCAACACGGTCCGCTCGCTGAACGACCACAGCTCCGACTATCCACGGGACTGTACGGTGCACCAGGTCTTTCAGCAGACGGCACGCCGCTTCCCGGACGGGGTCGCCGTGGTCGACGGCGGCGAGACCTGGACCTACCAGGAACTGGACGCAGCATCCAATCGACTGGCCCGCTTCCTCATCAGCCGGGGTTTTCCCACGGGTACGGTCGTCGGTTTCCTGCTCGACCACACCTACGACATCTGCGTGACCCTTCTCGGCATCCTGAAGGCCGGTTGCGCGTACCTGCCCATCGATGACGACACGCCATATCAGCGGGCGCGCTACATCCTCAATGACACGCACGCGCGGGCCCTTGTGTCCACTCGGCAGCACCTCCGGATGCTGAACCGCCTGCAGTGGGACTGTCCGGACCTCGACTCCCTCCTCTGCCTCGATGTCGACGATTTCTTCGCCGAAGTGGAGCCGGAGGGCGAAAAAATGAACCGGGACGTGTGGGATTACATCGGCCAGGAGATGGTCGACGATATCTCCGGCGGCGGCTGGCAGAGCAGTTACACGGGACAGTTGTTGAGCCGAGAGGTGATGGACGAGTACGGGGAAAACATCCAC